>JBJTHM010000019.1:0-4875 GCA_046094465.1 Rhodoluna sp.
AGACTGTTCGGGTGTGGTTTTGGGACAGAGCGAACAACTCAACTACATGCCTCTTCCAGTCAAACCTGCCAAACCTACAGGCATCACTGTTGCGGATGTCAGTTACGAGATGATTGAGTTTTCGGTTCCAGATAGGCCAACTGATTCAGTTTGGCGAATTTACCGTTCAGACGGTCTAATGATAAGAATCTATCCTGGTCAAAGATTTATTGTTCCAGTTCAAGCAAACGAGGACGTCAACGGCAAAACCTATAGTTACCGATTCGCACAAGGTAAACAGGAATTGTGGTCGATGTCATGGAGTGAGCTAAGCGATCCAATCACAGCATCCTTCAGGAAATTGGTCGCTCCGGAAATCGGCTGCCATTCTGGAATATCTAGAAGCGAAGTCAGATGTGATTCGCAAGGCATAAACGGCACTTCTGGGACACGCATTGAATACCTAGACAGCGACTTTACAGTTCTTGATGCGGTGGAATACAGAAATGAAAATCCGAGAAGCCGGTATAGAAAGCTGGAAGTTCCTGGAGCAAGCTACGTCAGGGTTTCAGCAACATTGGGAGAAATTAAGAACCGAGATTGGCGATATCGAAGAGGGGAAAGCAACATAAGGCCAATTAGCCCAAGGAAGTCTATTGAAACCGTGGCTCAGATACGCTGACTATTTGCTTGTAATCGCCCAACCGTAAGCAGCTGAGAATCCGAAACCGATAACAGAGTAGGTTATGGTGAACCAGTTCAATGGGACTGGAATCAATAGGGTGAGAACTCCAAGTGCAAAAGCAGATCCAAACATGACCCAGCCAGAGAATTTCACAGTCTCGTCTTTACCTCTGGAAGCAACAGAGAACATGTTGCCAGAAAGGGCAACCAAGGTTATACCGATCATTCGCATCGACCATTCAAGTTCCGCTGTGCTCGTGAAACCAAGCAACTGATTGAAAAGCTGAGGTGTGAAAATCAGCGCTAATGCGCTTAGCCCGAAGACTATAGAGCCGGTTTTTAGCACCAAGCGGATTCGCCTGGTTGAGTTTTCTTTACCCATGTCTCTTCCTTACTTATAGTTCTAATCTAAATCTAATAATTGCTGACAGTTAGATTGGTAACAAACCTAAAACATTTGGATTTTCAATTGAATCCAGGCGAGTCATTCATGCCTTGATTGCTAGCATTATCCAGTGAAACACATAGAGCACGATACGAGAGCTCGACTTTTAGATACCACAATTGCTCTCCTTGATGAGCTACCTGAGCGAGAAATCTCAGCATCGGAGATACTTCGTAGAACCGGCATTGCAAGAGGCTCTCTCTATCATTTCTGGCACACCATAGCGGATTTAATTGAAGAAGCATACGTCGTTCGTTATTCAAAATATGTGGCAACTAGCTCAGCTGTGATAAATGATTTGATCCAGAAAAGTAACTCTAAAGAGGAGTTGCTTGGCGGACTAAGAGCAATCACTGCCTTAACTCAAGCACCAGAAAGAAAGTCAAATCGATTCAGTCGTGCCAGGATTCTAGCCTTAGCCGAGAAAAACGAATCCTTCCGAAAAGCACTCGGTAAAGTGCAGCAGGAGTTGACGGATGTGTTTACCGAGCAGTTCAAACTTGGCCAAGACCGAGGATGGTTTAACAAGGATTTCGATCCAAGAGCTGCAGCAGTTTTTATTCAGGCCTACACCCTCGGCAGGATTGTTGATGACGTGGTGGACACCCCGATGAATCCTGAAGCATGGAATTCGCTGATTGAACTTATCGTTTCCAGAACTTTCGCTGAATCAGATTAGTGCTAGCCAGAGAAAGAGAACTTGGGCTAGCCTGATTACTATGCCCAGACAAGCTAAAACCAAGAATGGTTTTGAACCCAAGATTTGCTCTAAGTGCGGCTTGGAATTTGAATGGCGTAAGAAGTGGGCTCGCGACTGGGACAACGTTAAGTACTGCTCAGAAAAGTGCAAGAAATCATGATTGAGCGGGTTCTCTACATACCTTTTGATCACCTGAACCTAAAATACGGTGTTTTGGCTAAAGCCGATAAGGCGAAGGATCTGATTGTTCTCATTGAGAGCGAGCGGATGACCCAAGATCCGAAGTGGCATAGCGAACGACTATTTTTTCTCATCTCATCGGCAAGACATTTCGCAAAGGAACTTGAAGACAAGGGTTTTCAGGTTAAATATCTAAAGGCAAAAACAACTGTTGCTGGATTGGCGAGCCTAGGTCTAGCTGCACCTGTTTATGCAGCAGAACCCAGCTCTTTCAAACAGTCTGCTCAGTTGGCAAGTTTCGGTGTTCACTTTGTCCCAAACGATTTCTTTCTAACCCCGAGACCTTTGTTCTTCGAATGGGCAGCAAAACAAAAATCCTACGTGATGGAAAATTTCTATCGGCTGCAAAGGCAGCGTTTAGGAATTTTGGTTTCTGATAATCAACCCGAAGGCGGCCAATGGAATTTCGATAAGGATAACCGCCTGGGACCGCCTAAAGGCTATGACTTCCCAAAACCACTGGAATTCAAGCGGGATGAGATAGACAAAGCGGTTGCTAAAGAATTAGGGATGGAGCTCACTAGCACCTGGGCAACAACTAGAAAAGATGCACTGAGCGCACTGGATCACTTTGTGAAAAAGAATTTAGCAGGCTTTGGACCCTATGAAGATGCCAGCACCAATAGCAGTTGGACGTTACACCATTCATTACTTAGCCCATATATCAATAACGGCTTGTTGCATCCCAGTGAGGTCGTGGCTAAAGCGGTTGAAGAATACAAAAAAGGTGGAGTCCCAATCCAATCGGCTGAAGCTTTTGTTAGGCAGGTAATTGGTTGGCGAGAATATGTCAACGGTATGTATTGGTTCTTAGGTGAAGACTATCGAGAGCTAAATGAACTTAATGCCAAGCGAAAACTACTTCCAGTATTTGTCGATTCCAAGAAATCTAAGATGAACTGTGTCTCCGGTGTGGTAGCTGATGTTGAAAATCGTGCCTGGACTCACCACATTCCAAGACTGATGATTCTGAGTAATCTTGCTTTGATAACTGGAACAAATCCCCAAGAGTTTCTGGATTGGATGAGAGAAAACTTTATCGATGCTGCCGAATGGGTAATGGTTCCCAATGTAATAGGGATGGGGGTACACGCCGACGGGGGACGCTTGATGACAAAGCCATATGCCGCAGGAGGCGCATACATAAACCGAATGACCGAGTACTGCAAAGGCTGTTTTTATGATCCGAAACTTAGAGTTGGAGAGAACGCTTGTCCTTTCACCACTTTGTATTGGGATTTCCTAGATCGTAATCAAGAAGTGTTTAGGAAAAATCATCGAATGGCTCAGCAGGTGAATGGAATCAAGCGACTATCGGATCTTGTCGAACTTCGTGTTCGCGCAGAGGAAGTTCTAAAAGGTTTGGACTCAGGAACCATTTAGCTTTTGCAGTTAGGCTAAAGATTATGGAAAGCAAAAAACCACTTCTAATCTTCGATGGAGACTGTGGTTTTTGCACATCTGCTACCAACTTCATTCAAAAACGAACTTATGTTGAGATAGCAGCCATTCCTTATCAATATGCAAACCTTGGGGATTTAGGGCTAACCGAGTCCCAGGCTGCAGCGAAAGTGCAGTTTCTAATTAATGGCCATACTTACGCAGGCCACCAGGCTCTGGCACAGATACTAATGCTCCAAAAAAGCTCAGCGCTCAAGTTGCTGGGTTGGTTTTCACTCTTACCAGGGGTGAACTTACTTTCTAGGGCAGGCTATTTTCTTGTGGCTAAGTATCGCCACAAACTACCAGGTGGCACCCCGGCCTGTAAATTGCCTCAGTAAATCACTAGCTAATGGTTATCCAATAGTCTGGGCAAATGAAGAGATTATTCAAAGTTGCGCTGGTCAGCATCGCTATCTTGCTGTTACTGCCGATCAACGCCAGGGCAGATGTGAATGATTTCACATTCGAATCTTTCGCCGCCAACTATGAACTAAGCCTGAATCAAGCTGAAGGTAATCGACCTGAGATGGTCGTAACAGAGCGGCTCGTTGCACTTTTCCCAGAGTTTGATCAAAACCATGGAATTAGACGAGACATTCCATCAAGAAGTTATGAGGGACTACCTGGCTTGATTGAAATCATCTCGGTTACAGATGAGTCTGGTGAGCCGAGAGAGTTCGAGTCTTCAAGCGATGGAGACTTTCTATCCTTAGCCATAAAGCCAAGTGACGGTTCCTATGTTAAGGGCCGACAGGTTTATGTAATTAAGTATTCGCAGAAATGGGTCATCAATAATTACCAATCAAGTTCAGGTTTTGATGAATTCTATTGGGATATCAACGGAACCGGTTGGCTTCAGAGCTTCGGTAGGGTAAGTGCGACTGTTTCACTTGATAAGAAACTTTCCGAGGCTGTGTCACTCGATAAGGTTTCTTGCTATCAGGGCCTGGCAGAATCAACTAAGTCTTGTGATGATAAAAATCTAAGTGCAACAAAACTAGTCTTCACAGCAAACAATCTAGGTGCTCGGGAGAACCTTACTGTCTCAATTCCTTTTGCACCTAACGTTGCAAACACTCAAGGTCCTGATGTCAGTGGAACTTGGCAGATGATGGGGTTTTGGATTTGCCTTGCTCTTATTTTGCTTATTGTATTTTGGGCCTTGTATTTTAGATTCTTTGTAGTTCGTAATCAGGGCAAGAAAGCTTTTATTGTCCCCCAATACAAACCAGCCAAAGAACCAGGCCTCCTAGTCACAGCGCTAGTTGCAAGAAAGCGTTCACATCTGATCCAGGCCCTAATTGTTGAGGCCGCTGTCAAGGGGGAGCTTGAGATTCAAGCAGGGGAATCAAAGAAACAATTCATCCTTCGAAGAACTATGAAT
>JBJTHM010000020.1:0-3007 GCA_046094465.1 Rhodoluna sp.
AGCCAACTGGAAATCTAGACCCAGCGACCTCTGAGGGCATCATGACTCTCTTAGATCGAATCAATCTCTCTGGAACAACTATTCTTATGGCCACTCACGATAGCGGAATTGTTGACCGGGGTCGCAAGAGAGTGATTGAACTCTCCCAGGGAAAGATAATCCGAGACGAACGCAGTTCTGGTTACGGGGTTAACTGATGCGAGCGAATTTCGTTTTTACTGAAATGGGAATTGCCATCAGGCGCAACCTGAGCATGATCATCTCAGTAATTTTGGTTACCTTTATATCTCTTACCTTTGTCGGAACTGCGGGGTTACTGCAGCAGCAAATTGGTTCTATGAAGACCTACTGGTATGACAAAGCCCAGGTAGCGATATATCTATGTACCAAAAACTCACCGCAAGATATCTGTCCTCAGGGTGAGGCAAGTAAAGATGTCCAGGATACAGTTTCTAAACGGCTCGAGTCGGAAACTCTGAAGCCCTACATAGAGCAGTACTACTTTGAAAATCATCAACAGGCTTATGAAACCTTCCAGAAGGAATTCAAAGACAACGCTGTAGCAAAGTACGTGACACCGGGCCAGTTAAATGAGACATTCTGGGTCAACCTGAAAGATCCCAACCAAGCCCCAATAATCCTTGAGAGTTTCAATGGGCTCAGTGGAATTGAGGAAGTCAAGGACCAACGCAGCTATCTTGATCAGATATTTGCAATATTGAATATTGCCAGCCTGGCGGCCATCTCAATTGCTGGTTTGATGCTCTTCTCCGCAGTGTTGCTAATCTCAACCACAATCCGCCTGTCAGCGGTTATGCGCAGAAGAGAAATTGGCATTATGCGATTGGTCGGGGCAAGTAATTTCTACATCCAACTGCCATTCATTCTTGAAGGGGTGGTAGCTGGACTAATCGGTAGTGCTCTGGCTGGAGCAGCAATCTTTGGCATTGTGACTTTCTTTGTTCAGGGCTTCTTGGCTCAGCAGCTACCCTTTACAAGTTTCGTAGGTGTCGCTGATGCCCTAACCCTCTTACCAGCACTTCTTCTTCTAGGAGCAGTTCTTGCCGGGCTAGCAGCCTTGACTGCCATCAGGAGATATTTACGGGTCTAACGGTTAGACTATTGGGCTGTCCTATATCTAAGGAGTCAAAGTGCCTAGAGAGCGTGGCCAAAAGGTTGTTGCCACTAATCGTAAAGCCCGACACGACTATTCAATCGAAGACGTGTTCGAGGCTGGCATTGTCCTAACCGGGACAGAGGTCAAATCCCTCAGGGCAGGTAGAGCAAGTTTGGTAGACGGCTATGCAGTTGTCGATGGGGGGGAGATTTGGCTGGAAAACGTTCACATTCCCGAATACACCGAGGGAACCTGGAATAACCACAGCACCAGAAGAAAACGAAAACTTTTGATGCACCGAGAAGAGATTTCCAAGCTGGCTGGGAAAGTGAAGGAATCAGGTTTCACTCTTGTGCCACTGTCACTTTATTTTAAGGACGGTAAAGCTAAGGTGGAGCTCGCACTAGCCAAAGGTAAGCGTGATTACGATAAGCGTCAGGCCCTCAAGGAAAAGCAGGATAAGCGTGAGGCAGATCGGGCTATGTCCACCAAGGGTAAAGACTGGTAATTCGGGAAGAATATCCCAGGCAATCTAGTAAATGTCCTTAGATGGCTTTATAGTTATCTAGCCCTCAAGCAATTGGGGTTTTGGTAATTCAATATGGGGATGATCGGTTTCGACAAGGCTTTTTGAAACGAAAAGAAGCGGGTCGAGAATGCAGAGTTATCTCGAAAACTCCCTCTGCAAATCATAGGTGCCAAATCTAATAGCACCGACTTCGGCCTAGCTGCTTAATAGCGCTACCCGCAAGTCCGTTAGTCCAACATTAGATTTCGTGTTGGGTACTAGCGTCATCTAGAAATCTTGCTGAGCAGTTACGCCTTAGGGCTGTTCGGGACTTTTACTCAGGCTGGGTCAGTCGGTTTAGTCGCTTTACGCAAATTCCGTGACCAAGTAAAACGTTTAGTAAAGCTACGCCCGTAGAAGAGTTCGGTTCCAAGTCATGGACGGGGGTTCAATTCCCCCCATCTCCACCAAGTGTCTGTACCCAAGGTGTAAAACCTTGGGTATAAACATTTAAGCCAAGGGTTGTCACTTTCTAGGGGCTAAAAGACATATCCTGACTAGGTAAGTTAGCGTTTTTTGATTGGATGAGCGATGGATGAAAACCAGTTCGTCGCGCTCTTTCGCGTCCACCTTGTTGACATTTCTAGGTACCTTTCCAGAAGAGCAAATACTAATCATGTTGAAGATTTGGCTAGTGAGATCTTTGAAATAGCCTGGCGAAAAAGAGCCGAATGCCCAACTGGTTTCGAACTACCTTGGCTATATCGGATTGCTGGATTTGTTCTGGCAAATCATCGCCGGAAGGCGGATAACAGGTTCATCTACCTGCCTCTTCTTGAGGGGGATAAGAGCTCACCCAGTGCAGAAGATCTTGCTCTAGATGGCTCGGGGGTAGCCATCGCTTATCAAGCTCTGAGCCCTACTGACCGACAGATACTCAGCCTGCTGGTTTTCGAAGACCTCAGCGTTTCGGAAATTGCTGTCGTGCTTGGAGTGTCTCCAAACACAGCGAGTCAAAAACTAAAACGAGCCAGAGCTCGATTAGCTACCAAACTTAATGATTTATTGTCAGAAACCGATTAGGAAAGACATAGACCTGATATGAGTAAAGATTTTGAGAAAGATGAACTTCTGGCAAAGCTGGCTAAGTCAGCTGGCAAGAAAAAAGCACCTACTCTTTCAGACGACCTGCTCTACTCTGCAACCAGGCCAAGCGAAAAATTTGGACCTAGAAGGCTTCAGACACCAAACCTGCTGGTGAATCTTGTTGGTGGTGCAGCGATTTTAGCTGGTGCTTTTGCTCTTTCACTAAACCCACCACAAAGTTCCATCATGGATCCGGGTTACGAGTCTCAAGGAAATCGTAAAATTTCTGCCGCTTC
>JBJTHM010000021.1:0-5013 GCA_046094465.1 Rhodoluna sp.
CTCTATATCTATGCGGTCTGCTTAGTTACCTTACTAACCTGCTTGTTTTCGTTGGTAAGTGTAGTTCGGGGAATTGTCGATGCGCTATGGCCAGATCCTGGCTACTTTGATCCCTACTCAGTTCCTAAAGATTCAGCTTTAAGTCCTGATCAGATTAGAGAGAATTTGACTGAGAATAACCAACGACAAGCACTTAAGGGCATCGTTAATTCACTGACCACTCTAATTATTGCGGGACCTATTTATCTTATGCACTGGTGCCTAGCGAAAAAAACTCGAGCCATTTAAGGCAGGGCATCATCCCTCCAATAACTCAATTCTCAATCACTGGTTTTCCCGAGAAATTTTCAGCATTTACAAGAAGTTCAATTGCCAAACGCTACACCGAGGCTCCTCTTTTTTATCCCTGAAAAGTCAAGATAAACGGTCTTTTGTGTCAGGATAACCAGGTACCAGATTAGGGCTTGACACGCTTCGCATTAAGCAGCAATGCCCCCTTGACCGTCTAAGTACCCACCCCTAGACTCCTATTCAAGATCTAAATGCCAAGCCCTAGGTGGCATTTTCTATAGAGGAGAAAAATGAAAAAAAGTGCAATGAAAAAGTTGATCGCAGTTGTTGCTTCCGCAGGACTCATGTTGCTTGCATTGGCACCAACTCCTGCAAGCGCTGATTTAACTATTCGTCTTTATATCGGGGCAGACACTAACGTCAAAGACCTTTGGGAGAAAGCATTACTTCCTGAGTTCTACAAGGCATATCCTGATTACAAAGTTGAGATTACTTATGACCGTAATGGTCAAAACGATGCTCAAACCCTTGCAAAGGTTGTTGCATCAAAGGCGACAAGAAAAGATCCAGGAATGGATATCATTGATGGTGGAATGACAGTTCAACTTGGTGGTGCTGGATTGCTCTGGCGCGGAACGCCAGGCCTACTTCCAAACCTAAGAAATGTTCCTCAAGTTCTGATTAAAAATGGTAAGGGCGGTATTCCATATAGAGCGTCCTTGGTTCTTCTTGCTTACAATTCAAAAAATGTGAAGACCCCACCGAAAACTCTTGCTGAACTTCTCGCATGGGCTAAAGCTAACCCTGGCAAATTTACTTATAACGCCCCATCCGGTGGCGGATCTGGTACTGCCTTCGTTCAAACAGTACTTGATACCAATCTGACGAAAAAGGAAATTGAAACCCTTGTTACACTTCCTAACAAACCACTTCAAGCCAAGTGGGAAAAGGGATTTGAGACTCTACGTGAGTTAAATAAAGTAACTTATGGTCAAAACGGAACTTATCCGGTAAACAATGCGGCAACCCTGGATCTCCTATCCAAGGGACTGGTTGATATGGGACCTGTCTGGTCAGACCAAATTGCTTCTGCGCTTAAGGCTGGAACGATGCCTAAGGACATAAAGACAACAACAATTAGCAATCCTTCCTTTACCGGAGGTCCTGCATTCTTGGGTATTCCTAACAACTCTCCAAACCGTGACGCTGCTCGAGTACTAGTTAACTGGGTCCTTTCCCCAGCGGCTCAAAACATCATTGTTACCGGAGTGATGAATGGTCTTCCAGTAATTCCAGTGGAATTACTAGACCCAGCGGCCGCAGCTTCGATAGGAGCGGTCGATATCACTACTTTGAGACCAGGTTATTTAAACTCCAATTCAACAGACCTGAAATCAGCCTGGGCTAGCAAAGTTCCCGGCAAGTAATACGCAGTTACTTGGGTGTCAAAAAACATTGAAGTAACAGAAACAGATAACCTCGCGGCCCCCAAGGCCGCGAGGTTATCTACTTTGGGCTTTTTTATGTCCCTTCCCCCAGTGCTCATGCTTCTGGGATTTATTGGCTTTCCAATCCTTCTCGCACTTTCTTTTAGCCTCGGCCACACAAGTGGACCAAATGAAATAATCTCATTGATTGGCCAAGAGATCTACGAAAAAGATTCGTGGTGGGGAACATTCGATGCTTACCGAGCAGTACTTCAAGATGCTCGATTTGGACCTGATCTACGCACGACCCTCGCTGTTTCCTTTATTGCAACTTTCTTAGTGGTTGTTATGGCTTTGGGTATGGGTATCTATCAGCGTATTGTGGGCGGAAAGCTTGCAATGGTGATGATCTCTTTATCGCTCGTTCCTCTCTTTGTGCCAGTTGTGATAGCTGCCTTCGCTATTCGAACTTTCTACGATGGAAATGGTTTTTTAAAGTCCCTGCTATTCCACTTTGGAATAGATTTTCCAACCATAACTATGACTACCAATGCAATAACAATCGGAATTATTTGGACTTCGCTGCCTTTTGCGATACTTATGGTCTCTTCGGGATTACAATCAATTCCTGATGCCCTAATAGAAACTGCACAGGATGCCGGTGCTTCTTTCCTAAGGATTGTTAGAACGATTATGATTCCTTTAGCGTTCGTACCCATTGTGATAGCAATTACTTTCACTGCCATCGGACTAATGGGATCTTTTACCGTTCCCTACTTCTTGGGAGCAAATCAGCCGACCATGCTAGGGGTAGAAATTGCACAATTCTTTGGTCCCTACAATCGCCCTCAACTATCGGTGGTTATGGCCTTTGTCATCTTTGTTGCGGCATCTTTGGTGGCTGTTCTATATGTGTGGGCGAATGTTCGTAGCGCAAAGCAGAGCGGAAGAATTTGATGGCACGTGAGGTCAATAAGCTTAATCTTCAAGCTAGCAGTTTGATTACGAGAATTTTCATCTTGCTATTTATAGTCTTTATGGCGGTATTTATTCTTGGCCCACTTTTCTGGTTGGCTGCAAGAGCATTTGTAACTTCCTGGACTTTCCCAAATCTATTCCCAGATGGACTGACTCTGGAATGGTGGCGAGTGATCACAGGAGATGAATCCTTAAAGAAGGCTATTAGAAACTCTTTAATAATAAGCCCGATTGTGGTGCTTGCAGCTTCAGTGATCTGTTTACCAGCTGCTTATGCATTTGCGCGCTATAAATTCATAGGTAGAAAGACCTTCTTAATAGGAATGTTTGCAGCAAATGCTTTCCCAAAAATTGGCCTTTTTGCAGCCATTGCTACGCTTTATTACACCTTAAATCTAATGGGAACGGTGCTTGGTGTGATAATTATTCAGCTCTTGGGCACCATCATATTTATGACCTGGATTCCAGCGGCAGCTTTTGCTGCTGTTCCACAGAGCCTGGAGGATGCAGCTCGCGATGCTGGCGCCACTAAATTTCGTGTTTTCCGAGACATTACGCTTCGGCTTGCTATGCCGGGAATTCTTGTGGGAATGGTTATGTCATTTCTGCATGCTTTTGATGAAGCGCAAGGAACTTATTTGGTAGGCGTACCAACTATTTATACTATGCCAACACTGATGTATGCCCTAGTACTTAACTATCCAGCGCAAATTGCTGCAGTCTTTTCAATTCTATTGACCATTCCATCAATAATCCTTATCGGTATCGCCCGAAAGCACATCCTGGGTGGTCAATTAGCAGAAGGGTTCCAGATCAAGTGAACAAAGTCGCAAAGAAAAGGGTGGGTTGAAAGTATGTCAAACACGGCTGGCGAAGGCGGACTGCAATTAGTTGGATTGAGGAAGATTCTTGGTGGCCGCGTAATCATTGATAATCTTGATCTGACAGTTAAAAAGGGAGAAATGGTCTCTTTGCTCGGCCCCTCTGGATGTGGCAAGACAACTACACTTCGCATGATCGCCGGGTTCTTGATTCCAGAGTCTGGGCAAGTGCTGCTAGACGGAAAAAATGTGACCGCCCTAGGCCCAGAGAAGCGCCCTAGCGCAATGGTTTTTCAGAATTATGCGCTCTGGCCACATATGACAGTATTCAAAAACGTTGCTTATCCACTAAAGATTCGAAAGATGAAAAAGCAAGAAATCAAAAAGCGAGTGCATGACGTGCTATCTGTCGTTAATTTGATGCATCATGTGGATTCTCGTCCTAGTCAAATTTCGGGAGGTGAGCAACAGCGTGTTGCACTGGCACGAGCGCTGGTGCAGGAGCCAGATATATTGCTTTTAGATGAACCCCTATCCAATCTTGATGCTAAGTTGCGGGTAAAAGTGCGAGAGGAGATCCGAGAACTCCAGCGCCGTCTGGGTATAACTACCGTAATCGTTACTCACGATCAGGACGAAGCTCTCTCAATTTCAGATCGCATTGCGGTAATGAAATCAGGAAAGATTGAACAATTTAGCACTCCACAAGAGCTCTATGACGCACCTGCAACCGAGTACGTGGCAAACTTCATAGGTAGTCTCAACAGCTACCCAGGCAACTTTAGCGATGGCAAACTAACAAGCGGGGAATTCCAAGTTGGTATTAGGCCCGAAGATGTACTTTTCTCTGAAAAGCAGATTCCAGGAGGCATTGCCACAAAAGTAGATCGGGTAGTCTCGCGCGGTCACTTCTTTGAGGTTTACCTAAATCGCGAAGACATGAAATTGCGAGCCTTTATGTCAACCGAAGTTCCAGATGCTGGTTCTATTGGGTATTCAAAAGTTGTCAAAGCGCTACTCTATAAAGAGGGCAACCTAGTCAAGATTATTAAAAGTTAAATGACTTTTGCTTGTGCTCATCGAGGTGATTCCAGCCTCTACCGAGAAAACACTCTAGAAGCCATCAAGTCTGCAATCGATAAAGGCGCAGATGTCGTTGAGATTGATGTACATCTAAGTTCAGATGGTGAAGTTGTCGTAATTCATGATCCAACGTTAGAGCGTTTATGGGGGTGCGCAAAACAGGTAGAGAAATTAACGTGGTCTGAAATCTCAACTATAAGAACAGATGGCTATCGCATTCCATTGCTTCGTGAAGTGCTAGAACTGTTTAAAGGTAAGAGCTCGCTTCTAATGATTGATATGGAGATTACTGAACCGGCTGTGCCTTCAGTCAAGGTTGTGTTAGATAGCTCTCTTCCACTATCACAAGTGACATGGTGTGGAAATATAGAAGCAATGAAGCTAGTTCGTAGCGCATCTTATGACGCTAGAGT
>JBJTHM010000022.1:0-6102 GCA_046094465.1 Rhodoluna sp.
CGACTCAACATACTTGCCAAGATTTCCATCAGCGAAAGCTTTAGCCTGTGTCTCTGCAAAACTTTTCAGGTCAAACTTTGTTTTAGCCTTCTTAGTTGGTTTTACCAGCTTTACAAACTTAGGCAACCGCTTCGGTCTAGCCATCAGCTTTTCAACTGATCGGCTAGTGTGCGTAGCAGTCGAGCAAGTTTCTCAGCGTTAGCACCCTCAGGTAATCGCCCATGCTCAATCCCTGGTCGAATCTTATCCAGAGCAGAAATCAGGCCTTCCACCAGAATCACTAGATCTTCATTTTTCATTCGGCTCGCAGCACGCTGCTTTTTCTCTAAACTCTCTGGAACCTCGATGATTCTGAGGCTCAGGACCTGCGCACCGCGTTTAGAGTCGACCACACTGTATTCGATTCGGGTACCAGGCTTTATATCAGTGACACCATCAGGCAAATTGGTGACGTGCAGAAACGCCTCAGCTCCCTCGTCGGATTGGACGAAACCAAAGCCTTTGACTGGATCAAAGAACTTAACGTGTCCGGTTGGCATAACTACCTCTTTCATGGCCTTAGACCTACATTTTACTTCACTAAGGCAGGTATCCTAAAAGGATGTCCAACAACAATAACGACTCAAACAAACTGGAGACCTTTTTGGCCTTTGGCTTTATTGGCTCGGTAATTGCCTCAGTACTGGCGATTCTGGTGATTCTCTTAGATGCCTTCACAGATTACAAGTTCATGCCGGTGGGGCTAGGCCTGGTGCCGATGCTAGCTTTGCCATTCGGTTTACTCTGTCTGATCGGTGTCTTCATTCTCAGCGCTAGAAGGAAAAAGAAAGACTAGATGTCTGAAGTACTGGAGGTAGCAAAGGCTCTTGCCAAATCAAGCGATTCCGAATTGGAACGAGTGATAGGTATTCGCCTGATGCCTTCAGCGAATTTCAAGGACTTCTTTGATTTTGCCTCGGCTTTAGTAAAACCACAGAACCTAAAGGGTGCCGTTGCTGGGCTTACCCGGAATCAAATTATTGCTTTTCAGAATTTGTTGAATGGTAAGCCAACTGCGAAAGATAAAACCAGTCTTGAAGTTTTAGCCAAACTCTTTTTAGTGCACAAGACAGATCACGGGTACGTACCGCTGGAAAGCGTCAAAGAAATATTCAAGCAACTGGTCACAAAAGATTTGCTAGCCAAACTAAATCAGCCAGATGAAAAGAAGCTGGCTAACCCAATTTCACCCGAGCAAATAGATCCCCTTGCTGGAGTGGGTGCTTTTGAAACAATTCAGGCACTGACCGAATTAATTATCGATTTGGAGCAGCGTTATGTTCCAGAAGTTGGTAGAGGTGCTGTTGGCTTAGTTGAACTAAAGAGACTGGCTAGTTTTCTAGGTAAGGATGTGGATTACGCCAGAAGGCTTTACGCGCTAGCCCAGATAGCGGGATTGGTAGTTCTGGATCAAGAGCGTTGGCGGGTTGGCCAAAACTACGCCAGCTGGCTGGAAAGCGAACCAAGTGCGCGTTGGTCCCAGTTAGCTAGCAACTGGCTGAGGCTTCTTGGGCCCGAATCGGCCAAGGAATTAGCCGATGAGGCCGATCTAACCGCTGCTATAACTAAAACTTTCCCGATAGCTAATGTTGGCATCGCCTCACACATGTCGAACCTGGTGCTCCTAGCCGAGTTGATTGGGCTGACGGCAAATCATCAAGCATCAAGTTGGTTCAAACCGGTGATGAAAGGTGAGATTACTAAGGCAACTGCAACGATAGCCAAATGGCTTCCTCAGATGCAGAACAAGCTGATTGTCCAAGCTGACCTAACGCTAATTTCTACCGGCCCACTGGATACCGCTAAGGAACTATTGATAAGAAGATTTGCCGACATTGAGCGAATTGGTGTGGCATCAAGTTACCGAATGAATGCTCTGAGCATCACCTACGGGATGGAGACCGGTCTCAGCGAAGCTGAGATTAGAAAAACTCTAAAGAATTTATCTGGCAAAGATTTACCACAACCGGTTGATTATGTTCTGCGCGAGAGTGCACAGAGGTTTGGCCGACTAACCATAAGAACAAACAATAAGGGCAGTTTGGTCGAATCAAAAGATGCACTATTGATCACGACAATCCTCAACGACAGTGAACTTGCTGCTCTAGGTTTTGTCCAGCTTGACCCAAACACCCTGCAAACCAGATTTGAGCAAGAAATCGTTTACTACCAACTGAGGGAAAACAAATTTGCTGCTGTTGCCTTGGATGAATCTGGAAAAGTTGTCACCAGTTGGTTTTCCAGTGAGCGGGTGAACTACCTAGCCAAGTGCCATTCGCTCAAGGAAGATATCCAGCGTTGGCGGGAACACGATAAACGCCTAGGTGAGAACCCGATGGGCGAAGACATCGTGAGATCACTCGAATTGGCAATTAGAAACAAGGGCACTGTCAAAGTTGTCGTGGATGATAAAAAGACCAAAAGAGAATTCACCCTCGCTCCCACTGGTCTGGCCAATGGAAGACTGAGGGCCAAAGATAAAAAGGCCGATTGTGAGCGAGTGCTCCCATTAGCGAGCATCACCAGTGTTGTCATAGGCTAGAAGGATGTCTAGCGGACCACTAATTGTTCAGAGCGATAAGACGGCTCTACTGGAAGTTGACCATCCCGAGGCTCGAGATGCAAGGCACGACCTGGCAGTTTTTGCAGAACTAGAAAGAGCTCCGGAGCACGTTCACACCTACCGACTCACAAAACTTGGACTCTGGAACGCCAGGGCAGCTGGGCACGACAGCAACTACGTGCTTGGAGTACTAGGTAAATATGCAAAGTTTCCTGTCCCACCAAGCATCCGAATCGATATTGAACAAACCATGTCTCGTTATGGCCGCTTAGTCATCAGGCGAAACTCACTTGGTGAACTAGAGCTCTATTCGAATGAACCAGCGGTTTTAATTGAAGTTACCCGCAACCGTAAAGTAAATGAACTCTTAGTAGACCGAATTGATCCAAACTCCTGGCAGATTGCCGAGTGGGCCAGGGGGCAGATAAAACAGGAACTTCTGAAACTAGGTTGGCCAGCAGATGATCTAGCCGGCTTCGCACCGGGTAAGCCTCACGAGATAAATCTCCATGAGTCTGGCTGGTCACTAAGAAGTTATCAGAATCAGGCTGTTGAAAGATTCTGGGATGGTGGCTCTGGGGTTGTGGTGCTCCCCTGTGGTGCTGGAAAGACTTTAGTCGGGGCAGCAACGATGGCGGTGGCGAAAACCAACACTTTGATTTTGGTGACTAATACCGTTTCAGCTAGACAGTGGAAAGCTGAGTTATTGAAACGAACCAGCCTGTCTGAAGCTGAGATAGGTGAGTATTCCGGTTCGGTGAAAGAAATAGCACCGGTAACTATTGCGACGTACCAGATTCTTACTACTAAAAAACAAGCAGAGTATGCTCACCTTTCTCTACTAAATAACAGTGACTGGGGTCTGATTGTTTACGATGAAGTCCATTTACTACCGGCACCAATATTTAAGATGACCGCTGATCTGCAAGCTAGAAGAAGATTAGGTTTAACTGCAACGTTAGTTCGTGAAGATGGTAAAGAGGGGGATGTGTTTTCTCTGATTGGTCCCAAGCGATTTGACGCGCCTTGGAAGGAAATCGAAGAGCAAGGGTACATCGCACCAGCTAACTGTTTTGAGGTTAGAGTCGATCTTCCAGAAGAGGAGATGCTGGAATACGCGATTTCTGATAATGAAACTAAATACCGCCTAGCCGCAACTTCACCAACCAAGATTTCGGTAATCCAACAAATTCTTACTAAACATCAGGATGAACCCACTCTGGTGATTGGTCAATACATCGATCAACTCCATCAAGTCGCTGATGCACTGAAGGCGGAGCTAATCACCGGAGATACCCCAGTGAATCAACGTGAGAAACTTTTTGATGATTTTAGGCAGGGACGCATAACAGTTCTGGTGGTTTCTAAGGTGGCTAATTTCTCTGTTGATTTACCTGAGGCCTCCGTGGCAATTCAGATCTCGGGTTCATTCGGTTCAAGGCAGGAGGAGGCCCAGCGTCTAGGTCGATTACTTAGGCCTAAGGCTGACGGGCGTTCAGCAAGTTTCTATACCTTGATTGCCCGCGACACAGTGGATCAAGACTTTGCCCAGAATAGGCAAAGGTTCCTGGCCGAGCAGGGCTATGCCTATGAAATCCTTGATATAGAGGACCTATAATTCTCAGGTAATACTCAGGTTTTATTCATTCTTTGATTAGCCTTCTTTGAGAGATTGCAGACATGAAAACACCACGCGTCCTTATCGTCGATGACGAGAAAAACATTAGAGATCTACTCGAAGCCGGACTCAAATTTGCTGGCTTCAGCGTCTACTCAGTAGGCACCGGTGCAGAGGCAGTTTCAGTAGCTGAAAAGGCTAAGCCAGACATTTTGGTGCTTGATGTGATGCTCCCCGACCAGTCTGGTTTTTCTGTTACAGCAAAATTACGCTCAATGAATCTGGATGTGCCGGTACTGTTTCTTTCCGCCAGAGATGATCGCAGCGATAAAGTCACAGGATTGACTGTCGGTGGCGATGATTACATGACGAAACCGTTTAGCATCGATGAGGTTATTGCTCGCATCCACGCAATTCTTCGTCGCACCAAAAAACAAGAAGTTGAAGACAGCATTCTTGAAGTTGGGGAAATCAAAATCAACCAGGATGCGCATGAGGTTTTTGTCAACGGCACAGAAATTGAGTTATCGCCGACTGAATACAAGTTGCTCAGATTCCTGATGAGTAACGCAAACCGAGTGATGAGCAAAGATCAGATTCTTGATCATGTTTGGGAATACGATTTCAACGGAGAGCAGGGAATAGTTGAAAGCTACGTTTCCTATCTTCGTAAGAAGATTGACCCGCTTAGTAAGAATCAGTTGATTCAAACCAAACGTGGCGTTGGATATATGTTCAGAGTTTATAAAGACTGATGGCTAAACCTAGGCCTGAGACTAAGAAAGGCAGTCTTATCTCCTGGTGGGATCAGCGCTCGCTTAGGTTAAAACTAACTGTCATATCCTTATCTGCAGTAGGTACGCTTCTTTTTGTCTTCGTAAATGGAAGCGTTATCTTTTTTAGAAGTTTCATCCAACAGAACTCGGACAGTTTACTAATATCCTCAGCAGCAACTATGTCCAATGAGAGTCCGCTGACTGTTGGGGAGAGATTCAGTGCTGGAGAGATTTCCCTGCCTCCCCTGCCAAGTGATTACTATATTGCTTTTCTAGATCCTCAAGGTGGCCTATACCTTGGACTAGTTTCATCAGCTGCTACTCAGCACCCGGTTCCCAATCTTTCCCAGTTCAATGTAGTTTCGGTAGCTGCCACAAATGGCGTTCCTTTCACGGCAGACATCGCAAGAGGCAGCGGTGAAAAACCTCAGGAGTGGCGCTTGGTCGCCCTGCCACTTCAGGGGATGGCCGGTTCAGTCGTGGTGGGAATACCTGAAACACACAACAAGGAACTGCTCAACCAGTATCGGGTAATCGGTTTTGGCTTTAGCGGGCTGCTGCTTGTAATCATGGGAGCCGCTCTTTGGTTGAGTATCAACTCAGCGCTCAAGCCGCTTCGAGAGGTGTCCGCAGCTGCTGAACAGGTTCGTAAAGGTAAATTCGACTCGAGGCTACCCCAGTTAGAAGGCGAAAATGAGATTGCTGTTTTGAATCGCTCGCTGAATGAGATGTTGGGTTCAATCGAAGGTTCGCTAAAAGACAGAAATCAAACTGTTGATCGAATGAAACAGTTCGTCGCTGATGCCAGCCATGAACTAAGAACCCCTCTGGTGACCTTACGTGGTTACGCAGAGCTCTATCGTAAAGGTGCGTTCAAGAAAAAAAGTGATGTCGATGAAGCGATGGCAAAAATTGAAAACGAAGCAATCAGAATGTCAAACCTGGTTGAGTCTCTGCTAGCTCTTGCCAGATTAGATAACCAAACTGGTTTGCAATTGAGCAGAGCTAATCTAACTGAAATCATTACCTCAGTGATTGATAACATCACTGCCGGTTACCCTGAGACCAAAATTAGCGCAGTGAATCTAAACGGTGCAGTGCTAAAT
>JBJTHM010000023.1:0-2771 GCA_046094465.1 Rhodoluna sp.
CGGAAAGCTAAATTTAAATCTCATCACAAATAACAAGTATTATAATATTTCTAAATCCTCAGCCAGCTACAATTTAGAAGCTATGAATCAGACTTCAAATCATGCTGGGGTTGCTGAAGATGCGGTAAATGCCGCAAAGAATGATTATGATTTTTCAAAGATTGATGCAATTTTTGTAGTAATGCCTAGCACATCCAAAGCTGTTGATTTAGGAGCATTTGGAACAAATATCCAAGTTGGAAATAAAGTCTTTTACCAAGCAATGCATGGAGCCTTTATAAATCCAAGCAACAAAGAACGAGTTCACGAAAGATATTTGACTCATGAAATAGGACATAACTTTGGCTTAATTCATCCACTTCTACATGATCGTGGCTATGCATTCAGTGTTATGAATTGGGAGCAATCTCCCGTTTCGGATCTTTTTGGATGGGAGAAGTTTCTTTTGAATTGGATTGATCCAGGACAAGTTGATTGCCTTACTGCAATTCCTACATCTCAAATTATCAGCTATGTCGAAGGATCTGGAATTAAATCATTGAACAAGAAACTTATGGTCATCAAAATCTCTGAGTATAAACTTCTTGTAATAGAGTCTAGGCGCAAAAGTGAACTTGATGACTTATCTCAAGAAGAGGAAGGCCTATTGCTTTATACAGTTGACTTAAATTTGGGTCAAGATAAAGGTGCAGTCGAGTTGATAACCAATGGGTCCCCAATGAAGAATTTCAATGGCCAGTCTTTGCTTGTGGGTACATTCCAAGAAGGAGAATCAATTTCTGTAGATGGTGTTCAAGTTAAAGTTCTAAAGCAAGGTGTCACGGGAGATTATTTCTCGGTTAACAAGATTCAGTGACATAAGAACCTAATTGAGTACCAGTCAGGACCATTAGGTAATCACACTGCTTTATAATTTAAAAATAGTAAAATTAGATAGGTAGGCAGGTCAAGATCTGAACTAATTTGGACTACTCACCGAATGGGCGTTAAATCCGTTTTAATTCCAGTTAACTTACCGCCGATTTTCGGCGGACATATAACTAAATAAACATATAACGTGGGCGGTGAGGGTTTCGAACCCCCGACATCTTCGGTGTAAACGAAGCGCTCTACCGCTGAGCTAACCACCCGTTTGTTGCGTGCGAAATAGTAACTAAATCATAAGCAAATTGCGAATTCAGGAAAATCAGGCGGGAATTACAGCGCTGCGAGCGCCTGCTTGTAATCCTCAATATTGCGCGCTTCACCCAATGTATTAATTACGCGCCAACGAAGCACGCCATTCTTATCTATCAAGAATGAGCCACGTGTTGCACATCCGCGATCTTCATTAAATACACCGTAAGCCTTCGATACTGCGCCATGTGGCCAGAAGTCGCTAAGTACTGGGAACTTATATCCCTCTTGAATCGCAAATGCTTTATTTGAATACATTGGATCACATGAGATGGCTAGTAGCTGTACATCATCATTTTGGAAAGGTTTTAGATCATCGCGCATTGCACAAAGTTCGCCAGTACAAATTCCAGAGAATGCAAATGGATAGAAAAGTAGCAATACATTCTTGCTGCCTCTAAATGAAGATAACTTCACAAGTTGTCCGTTGTTATCTAGAACTTCAAAGTCAGGAGCTTCGCTTCCAATGTTGGTCACTTCTTTGCCTTTCGGTGCACGATCTTGGTTGCGCTCCAATTTGGAGCAGCCGCAATAGTAGAGGTTTGACTCAAGCCAGCGGTATTCGCCGCATCTTGAATGTCGCTTGGGTGAACATGTCCATCGCGACCAACTTTCGGTGTGAGCACCCAGATTGGTCCGGAATCAGAGAGAAAGGTAAGTGCATCTACTAATTCATCTGCAAGATCGCCATCGTCTTCTCTGAACCAAATTAAAACTGCCTCGACAACTTCATTGGCTTCATTCTCAATTAATGGCTCGCCAGTAATTTCAATTAACTGCTTGCGAAAATCCTCGTCGCAGTCAGAACCATGTCCGACTTCGAGAATTACTTGACCTTTCTCAAAACCCATCCGCGATGGCATGGGAGAAGTCCACAGGAGAAGTCGGCTGTGGCGCAAGTCAAATGGAAAAAAACTTCTGAATACTTGAGATTAGGCGCAGACAATTAGCGTTTTGGAGCCTCTCGCGGAAAGATATGCCTATGAGCGAAACCTTTGAGGCGCCAGAGCAATACATCGAAAATCTAGTTGATACCGACCCTAGCGAAACTAATGAGTGGCTCCAATCCCTAGATGCTGCTTTGCAACATGCGGGACCGGTTCGTGCAAAGTACTTATTAAATAGTCTGCTCAAGCACGCACATGAGAAGAATGTGCCGATTAGCTCGATTCGAAATACTGATTACATCAACACTATTTCGCCAGAACGCGAACCTGCATTCCCAGGCGATGAAGATATTGAACGTCGCATTCGCGCTGCAATTCGTTGGAACGCAGCAATGTTGGTTCATCGTGCGCAGCGCCCAGGCGTTGGTGTTGGCGGACATATCTCTACCTATGCCTCTTCAGCAGCTCTATACGAAGTCGGTTTTAATCATTTCTTCCGCGGAATTGATCACCCAGGAGGCGGAGATCAGATCTTCTTCCAAGGACATGCCAGCCCTGGAATGTACGCGCGTGCATTTGTTGAAGGACGTTTTAGTGAAGATCAATTAGATGGATTCCGTCAAGAACTTTCACATGAAGGCGGCGGATTATCTTCATATCCACATCCACGTTTGATGCCGGAGTTCTGGCAATTCCCCACTGTTTCAA
>JBJTHM010000024.1:0-4497 GCA_046094465.1 Rhodoluna sp.
GTCCCACAAGGGTAAATCAGGACTTCTCATAGCTGCCCTTCTTCACAACGACTTTCTTAGTGATCTTGTACTTCTGAGTCTTGCCCTTTTCGTCGGTGACAGAGAATGTCGATCCGACTTTCTTCGAAGTCAAGACATTGAGTGCGCTCCAACATCCATTGAAATTGACGTGCCAGGTAATTACTGACGTTCCGATTTTGAAACTCAATGGCATATGGCGGTGCGAGATGCCGGCCGCAAGCGTTGTTTTCTGTGGCTCAATAACGCCGCCGGCACAATCTTGTGCAACTTGTGTGCAACATCTATTGGCAAATAAGGGTGAGCATCGGTTGGCAAGGGTGCGTTTGAACTGCACTTTTAGCGTTTGATGGAGAATCCCCGCGAGCGTTGCTTGCGCTCATAATCCGGTCGTCGTAGGTTCGAGCCCTACCTGCCCCACCAAGAAAGTGCAGTTCAAATGCCCTTTTTCTTGTTTCTCACGTATTAAATTGTTTAGCTTTTTCTTTTTGTGCAACTTGTGTGCAACATCTTAATTAGCAAGTGCCAAAGCTGGTTGCTTAGACATCAAGCCATCAAGGTGATTGGCAACTTGGGTATCTCTGCGCGGCGGTGGGGTTTGTAACAACGTTCCTTGGTCGGGAACCGACCTTTATATGGTCGGACATGGCGCGAGGCAAGTAGCGGCTTGGAACTTCTTCGTGAATTTAGCCGCCAATGACTACTTGCAACTCCTAATCTCGCCCGGTACCAGCACTGGTAGCGAAATCCTTGCGGCTGCAGCCGGCACGAATCCAACCCGTCCCGAGATTCCAAGCGTGATACTTACCGTCAATCAAATTGGATAGCAGCGGTACCCGCTCTGGGCCGGGCGCAAGGATTTTGAGGAATCGGTTCTCATGAGGAGATGGTGCTAAAGAAACTCACAGACTTGCGAGTCGGCTCAGTTAGCAAATGAAAACTTGTCAGACAACCGGGCAAGAAGTTCGCTGGCGGCACTCTTGATTACAAGTCCGGTCACGACTAACCTCAAGTATCGGCGCGCGCCGAGCCATTGAACGGAGCAAGAGCATGGCAACGAAAATTGAGAAGGTCTACTTAGCTAATCACAGCCACACTGACCTTGGATTTACGGATCATCAAGATGTCGTATTCCGCCAACATATTGAGTTCATTGATCGGGCGATAGAGCTCTGCGAATACTCCGCAAACGCTCCTGCCGAATCTCAATATCGCTGGGTCTGCGAAGTCACTGGCATAACCGAGCGTTGGTTTGCACAAGCTAGCCGCGAAGATATCGCGCGATTCATGAAGTGCCACGAGCGCGGCCAAATTGAAGTAACCGGCATGCAATGGAACTTCACTCCGATGCTCGGTCCAGAACAGATGGCGCGCAGCCTCTACCCGATCAATAACCTCCGAAAGAAATATGGCGTCACGATAACCAGCGCTATGCAATCTGACTCCAATGGAATTAGTTGGATGTATGTCGACTTCCTAAAGGAAAATGGCATCGACTTTCTGACGATGTCCGTAAATGCTATTCGCGGCGGCGTTCCAAAACCGACTCCGCAAGCATTTATTTGGGAAGGTCCTTCCGGAAACAAACTCCTTACTTGGAATGGTTTCCACTATCTATACGGTCGAAGCAACATCAAGGTCGGCGATTGGCGATATGTTGATCGCTTCCTGCCAAAGTTCCTAGGAGTTTTGGAGGAGAGCGATGCGTACCCGTGGAACTTCCTCTATTGCCAGTCAACACACCCGATTCGCGTGGATAACGGTCCCCCAGATATCCGAATGATCGACTTTGTTCGCGAATGGAATGAACAAGGTCGAACCCCGCAATTAGCCTTCTCGACGCCCGGAAAATTCCGCGCTGAGGTATTGGCCGAGCACGAGAGCAAGTTGCCGGTCTACCGAGGTGAGTGGCTAGATTGGTGGGCCGATGGCGTTGCATCAAGTGCTTATGAGACCGGATTAAATCGCGCAACCCATTCGATTATGCGCGCAGCTGAAACAATCTCGACTTGGGGTACAGATGAGGGACGCCCAGTCAATGATTTGGATCGTGTCTCAAATGTCTTTGAGATGATGAGTCTCTACGACGAACACACTTGGGGCGCATTCGCGAGTATTTCGGCGCCGGATTCGCTCTGGACTAAGGGCCAATGGAACTACAAAGCTTCATTTGCTTATCGCTCATCCGGTGAAGCACATGACATCTTGGCTCGTTCGGCACGACGCTTTGCTGCCGAACTCGCAGATCTCGGACCGGAAGGACGATTCAATCTCGGTGATCTAACTTCCGAAGAAGCATTCCCGCCTTCAAACACGAACGAACTCCTAGTTTACAACACACTTCCCTGGCCGAGAACGGTTTACGTTAAGGAACCTGAGATACGCGCTGGCGGTGCGCCAGTTGGCATGCTCGAATCATTCGTTCCACGTGGAATTCCATGGGGCGGCGATAAGCCCTCAGTTCAAGAGCGTCGTATCAAGGTAGACCTGCCGGCATTCGGTTATGCCTGGGTCGATATGGGTACCAAAGCCGATGAGAGCGATCTAAGTTGCAGCGCTAATGTGATTGAGAATCAGTATTACCGGGTTGAGATTGATTCAAGCACTGGCGCGGTCAAGTCACTCTTCGACAAAGAGTTACAGAAGGAATTTGCCAGCAAGTATCGCGGTTGGCAGATCGGCCAATTAGTCCACCAGGAAGTAGATCCTGGAACTGACGGCTACAGCGATGTCACTCTAACCCCAGGGCGAGATGCACTTAACACTAAGTGGGACTTCTCCCAGGTGCCTGATTTCGGAGCCTGGAATACCAATATCAAGTTCATCAACCGAACCCACGAAGGTGTCAAGGTTGGTGCGCCTGTAATCGATAAAGGCCGCGTTGCCATCTCGGTTAATTGCACCGTAAAAGGTGTGAAGCGAGCAACTGCACTTTACTGGCTCGATTCGCGCATCAAATCTTTCGGAATCGAATGGGAAATAGATAAGGAACATGTCCGCGACGCCGAGGAGATCTTCGTTGCCTTCCCAGCTGCCCTTGAAAAGGCAGAGTTCCGCGCTGATGTGAACGCAGTTCCATTCACTCCCGATCTAGATCAACTTCCGGGAACAGTAAGAGACTGGTTCCCACTCCGTGATTGGGTAAATGTCTCCGATGGTAAGTACGGAATGACTGTTGCCCCTATCGATGCCCCGCTGATGCAACTCGGTGGAATAACCACCGCCAAGGCAGCGGCAAAGTTAAGCCCGGAAGGCCCGGTCTTGATGTCTTGGGCACTCAATAACCACTGGATGGTTAACTTCAAAGCGAGCCAAGGCGGCATCATTCCGTTGCGCTACCAGATAACAACCCACGCTGGTTCTGCTGACGATGTGGCAGCCGCGAAATTCGCAAGCGAAGTTCATCATCCGGCAATCATCATGCGCGATTACGAACGCCGTGGCTCTGAATTGAGCAAGTCGTTCTTATCGCTAACTAGCGACTCCTCGCTCAATGTCTCCGCTAAAGAGGCATTGGATGGCCGCGGTGTAATCCTTCGCGTTCATAGCGCGGTGAGATCAACGCAGCAGGTGAAACTCAACATCGCAAACTTTGGTTACTCAAAGGCCCACTTAGTTAGTGCGCTCGAAGAGGATCTCGGTAAAGCGCTCGCAATCAATGGCGGCGAAATCGCCTTTGAGTTAAAGCCTTCCGAATACCTCTCGATAAGGCTGACTCGGTAAGTTTGGGATGGGTGAAGGATCGCAACTGCGGATTAGGACGGCTGAACTAGCTCACCTCGATGAGATTTTAGATCTCATTATGCAATTAGCGATCCAAGAGGGCGCGCTGGAGGAAGTAGAGACGACTCGGGAGCAACTCGAGGACGCGCTCTTTTGCGACAACCCCCGCGTCTTTGTGGCTGTCGTTGAGCATCCATCAAAACCGAACTCGCTTGCCGCCTTTGCCCTTTATTGGATCGACTTCCCCACTTGGCAAGGACGGCATGGCATCTATATCGAGGATATCTGCGTAACCAAAGAGCTCCGTGGCCAAGGCATCGGCCGCGCGCTGATGAGTTACTTGGCTCAAATTTGTGTTGAACGTGGATACGCCCGCCTTGCTTGGTGGGTAAAGAATTCAAATACGCCCGCGGTCGACTTCTACTCCGATATGGGCGCAGATATAAAAGATGACTTCACAGTTCGCCATTTAACTGGCGAGAATCTCATCGCCCTCGCCAAGCGCGAGGTCTAGCGCTCACTTTCTAGAACCGCGCGATATCTACATATACTTTGCAACGCCTTCAGTCACGCACTAAAGGGGCAGTAGCTCAGTTGGTTAGAGCCCCGGACTCATAATCCGGTTGTCGTAGGTTCGAGCCGTACCTGCCCCACTTGGTCAAATGAGCGTGAATACTCTCAAGTCCTCCTGTGAACCCTTAGCCCTGCGCTGATACGCTCAGCCTCAATTCCTCCCCACATCACTTCCAAGTTATG
>JBJTHM010000025.1:0-5267 GCA_046094465.1 Rhodoluna sp.
GACGATCAGTTCCACGCCGTCGGACAGATAGACCGCAACACTGGTGAATCTCTTGAGTCAAGCTCAGGACCAGCTTGGACGGGTATATTCGCTGATGAAATTGTGAAGTTGGCAGATTCTAATAAACAATTAGTCGGCCTAACCGCAGCGATGCTAATCCCTGTGGGTCTCCATAAACTTGCAGCGAATATACCCGTCCAAGCTGGTCCTGAGCTTGACTCTAGAGATTCACCAGTGTTGCGGTCTATCTGCCCTACGGCGTGGAACTGATCGTCAACATGCTCCTCAGCAAGAGTAAATCCTCTACCCTTTTGGGTTATGGCATGAACAAGAACTGGAGCTCCATATTGTTTTGCTTGTTTGAGCGCCTGCTCAAGAGCTTCGATGTCATGACCGTCGATAGGTCCAATGTACTTTAGGTCTAGATTAGGGAACATTCCCTTAGGCGTGAAGGTTCCTAATAGACCTTTGCCAGCGCCTCTTAGCGTGGCGTATGCCAATCTCCCAAGCAAACCAAACTTTGCAAAAACTTTCTTGGAACTTCGATACATGCGCTTATAGAAGGGTTCGGTACGAACATTGTTTAGGTACCTCGCTAGACCTCCGATGGTAGGGGCGTAAGACCTGCCGTTATCGTTAACAACAATCACAAGGTTGCGGTCGTTGTCGTCGCTAATGTTGTTTAGCGATTCCCAAGCCATTCCGCCGGTAAGCGCACCATCGCCAATGACCGCAACTACGCTCCTGTCTAGTTGACCAGTCAGTTTGTAGGCTTTAGAGATACCATCTGCCCAAGCCAGTGAAGAAGATGCGTGTGAAGATTCAACAACATCGTGGATCGACTCAGAGCGTTGTGGGTAACCAGCCAGACCGTCCTTGGTCCTGATATTGGAAAGATCTTTTCTACCAGTAACTAATTTGTGGACATAACTTTGGTGTCCAGTATCAAAAATGATGCTGTCAGATGGAGAGTTGAATACACGGTGGATGGCAAGAGTGAGCTCAACTACCCCAAGATTCGGTCCAAGGTGTCCACCGGTTGAGGTGATTGTTTCTATGAGATATTCACGAATCTCTTGACTGAGCTCAGTGAGCTCTGCCTTATCTAAGCCCTTAAGATCTAGTGGGGAATTGATTCGATTGAGAATGCCCAACTTTCTTAGCCCACCAAACTTCTTAGGACATACTGCAAGATTCCACCATGCCGGTAGTAATCTGCTTCTCCTGGAGTGTCTATCCTCAGAGCCACTTCGAACCTAATGGGTGACCTGCCCGCAACCGAATTACTAGATGGTTCAACTGTGACCGTGAGAGTCTTGGGGGTTTCACCCTCATTCAACTTAGTAACACCACTGATGCTGAACAGTTCTGTTCCGTCAAGGCCTAAAGTCTCTGCGGTTACTCCCGGCAGGTACTGCAACGGCAAAACTCCCATTCCGATTAGATTACTTCGATGAATGCGCTCAAAGCTTTCTGCGATTACAGCTCTAACGCCAAGCAGTGCCGTTCCTTTAGCAGCCCAATCCCTCGATGATCCAGAGCCATATTCTTTGCCTGCAAGTATTACCAAGGAAGTGCCCTGCTCCTGATAATTTATCGAAGCGTCATAGATGAAACTTTGAGGCGCTCCCTCAACTGTGAAGTCTCTGGTGTAACCACCTTCTATGCCATCTAGGAGTTGATTCTTAAGTCTGATGTTTGCAAAAGTGCCTCTAATCATAACTTCGTGATTGCCACGTCTAGAGCCATAGGAATTGAAATCAACTCTGTTTACGCCGTGCTCGCTTAGGTACTTTCCTGCCGGTGAATCTACCTTGATTGATCCAGCTGGAGATATGTGGTCAGTTGTCACGGAATCGCCCAGTTTCGCTAACACGCGAGCATTGCTTATGTCTTTCACAACTTCAGGGGTCATTGACATGCCTTCAAAATAAGGCGGTTTGCGAACGTAGGTGCTCTTTGCATCCCAACTAAAGGTGTCGCCAGTAGGGGTTGGAATCGCTTTCCATCGCTCATCCCCTTCAAAGACAGATGCGTACTGCTTGCGGAACATCTCCGACGAAATTGTGTTATCGATTGTGCTCTGAACCTCCTCTGGGGTGGGCCAGATATCTCTCAAGAAGACGTGGTTTCCATCTTTGTCTTGACCTAGTGCTTCACGGTCGAAGTCAAAATCCATAGTTCCGGCTAGTGCATATGCGACTACAAGCGGCGGTGAAGCTAGGTAGTTCATCTTCACATCTGGATTGATTCGTCCCTCGAAGTTTCTGTTTCCAGAAAGCACAGCCGTGACAGCTAAGTCATGCTCGTTAATGGCCTTACTGATGTCTGGATCTAACGGACCTGAGTTGCCAATACAAGTGGTGCAACCATAACCAACCAAATCGAAGCCTAGCTCGTTTAGATCTTTGGTTAAGTCGGCCTTGTCGAAATACTCTGTGACTACTTTTGAGCCAGGTGCAAGCGAGGTTTTCACCCATGGCTTACTTCTTAGACCCTTGGCTGCAGCTTTCCTAGCAAGCAATCCAGCCGCCATCATCACAGAGGGATTTGAAGTGTTAGTGCAAGACGTTATTGAAGCGATGGCAACGTATCCATTGTCAATCTCGAATTCTTCACCTGAGACGGAGATTGGATTGCTGACCTTCGCAGAATAGGTAGCAATGTCATTTCCGAAGGCCTCCTTGGCTTTTGACAGCTCGATACGATCTTGAGGCCGCTTTGGCCCAGCAATTGAAGGAACAACAGTTGAAAGATCCAATTCAAGGTATTCGCTGTACTCTGCATCATTGGTTGGATCATGCCAGAGTCCCTGTGCTTTACAGAACTGCTCGACCAATTCGATAGATTCTTCACTTCTACCAGTTGCTCGTAGATAATCGATAGTTACTGAGTCGATTGGGAAGATTGCCACGGTTGAACCGAATTCAGGGCTCATGTTACCTATAGTTGCGCGATTAGCCAGCGGCACCGATGCCACTCCCGCACCATAGAATTCAACGAACTTTCCTACAACGCCGTGCTTGCGGAGCATTTCTGTGATGGTTAGAACGACATCGGTTGCTGTTGCACCGGTTGGTATAGCGCCGGTTAGCTTGAAGCCAACAACTTTTGGAATCAACATTGAAACAGGTTGGCCCAACATGGCAGCTTCAGCCTCGATGCCTCCTACGCCCCAGCCGAGGATGCCAAGACCATTAACCATTGTTGTGTGTGAGTCCGTTCCGACACAAGAATCTGGGTAGGCAGTTAGTTGACCGTTGACTTCTCTGGTCATCACCGTCCTGGCTAGATACTCGATGTTGACTTGATGAACGATTCCTGTGCCTGGTGGAACGACTTTGAAATCGTTGAAAGCACCTTGGCCCCAACGCAAGAATTGATACCTTTCCCCATTTCGTTCGTACTCATAAGCAACGTTCTTCTCAAAGGCATCCGGGGAACCTGCCACATCGATTACAACAGAGTGGTCAATTACTAACTCAGCTGGCGCTAGTGGGTTTACCTTCTTAGGATCTCCACCTAATGCGGTAACAGCCTCGCGCATAGTTGCAAGATCAACGATGCATTGAACACCTGTGAAATCTTGCATAACAACACGACCAGGCGTGAATTGAATTTCAATGTCTGGTTCAGCCTTTGGATCCCAGTTTGCGAGAGATTCGATGTGAGCGCGGGTAATGTTAGCGCCATCTTCGGTTCTCAGTAGGTTTTCAAGAAGGATCTTCAGGCTGTAAGGCAGTTGCTTCGCGAGGACCCTGTCAAGACGATAAATTCTGTAGGACTTACCTGCTACTTCTAAACTCGATGCTGCACCGAAACTATCTACCTTTGACAAAAGGCTTCTCCTAATAACTTTTTACTGGCTACTTCTCCAAATTACCATCTTCAACGGGGGTAATCACGCGCCGTAGCAACAGCCAAGAGATCCAAATCATCGTCAAATACAGGGGAATCCCCATAACCAGCCGAACGAACCCAAGGACAACGACCTGGTTTGAAAGGTACAGTGGTACCTGGATAGCAAGTCTCAGGGCGAACATGCCCACCCAGAGAAGAGTTACGAAGTCGAAAAACCTCAGTTTCCGTTTGTCTTTTCGCCAACTCAGTCCTGCACCAGTGAAGAAACCAACTAGCAAGCCGATTGCTGGGAATCGAATGGCAACGCTGAGCGCTAAAGCCGCTCCATAAGCTGCGTTAGTAAAGAATCCTGGTAGGAAGTAGTCGCCAGCTTGAGCGCCTGGCCTCAAGGTTAGATAGATTGCAACCCCCAGCCCAACAAGTGTGCCAATGAATTGATCTACCGGGCGTTTCTTCATGAAGTGCCGAATACCAAGAACGATGACAGATACCGATACAACACCTATCGAGATTGGGATGTTTTGGGTTAGAGCAAACACCAGCACATACAAAACACTCGGAAGACTTGCTTCCAGTAGTCCCTGCCAACCGCCAACCGAGTCGAGAAGACTCTTACCGTCGAGTTGGTAGCCGTCTTTGGTTTGTTTGATACCGTAGCGACTAATGTTCTTTGGCTTCTTCTCGGTCATAGGCTTCCTTTAGGAACAATAGCCCCGCTTGGTAATTCAAGAGGTAGCAACTCTCTCGGTGGCAATGGTTGTTCTCCCCTAGAAACAACAAAACTTCTAAAGAAATCCTCCAAGAAAGTCCTAGATTCGATATCTCTTAGCGCTTTACCTGACATGGTGCCACGTAAAAGCCAGCGATCACCATTGAAGGCAAACATACGGACCAGCTGGGAAGTGTCATCATGTTTTCTAATCTCCGCAAGAAGTTCAAACCCAAATGGACCCGTTTCACGTTGCACCGGAACGCCTTGCGAACTTAGATTTGTGGCAATGTCGTCCATCACTGCCTCCCAGATGGGTTCTCCCTTTGGACTTGCAAATGCTTGAACTTGGAGGCTCGAGTCTTTGTAGTCGAAAGATATAGCAACGATGCGATTTGTAACGTCTTCAACTTCTGCCCGTACAGTGATCAGTGGGCTCGGAACAAAACTTACAGAACCGAAAGAAGCTACCTCCGTAGGTGCACCAACGTCCGAGATATCGTAAGGGCCATTCCAGGTTCTATCCATCTCTAGTTCACTCCCGTCGATCCGAAACCTTGGTTACCTCTAAGAGTGCCAGGCAATTGCTCAACTTGGATGAACTTTGCTTCCTCGTAGCGTTGGAAAACAATCTGTGCGATGCGATCTCCACGCCTAACTGAAAAAGTCTCGTTGGAGTGATTCACCAGAGGAACTT
>JBJTHM010000026.1:0-4725 GCA_046094465.1 Rhodoluna sp.
TCAAAGAGGTAGTTCGCATCGTGTGGCCCAGCTGCAGCTTCGGGATGGTATTGAACTGAATAGGCAGGTAAGTCAAGACACTCTAACCCCTCTACGACATCGTCATTTAGACAGATGTGGCTGACCTTAACCTGACCGAAGCCTGCTGGTGATTCAACGACTTCTCCTCCATCAACCTTTACTGCGAAGCCGTGGTTGTGGGCGGTGACCTCAACCTTTCCGGTTCTCCGATCTAGTACGGGTTGATTGATACCCCTGTGCCCGAAAGGCAACTTATAAGTATCAAAGCCAAGCGCTCTTCCTAGTAGTTGGTTTCCAAAGCAGATTCCAAAGAATGGAATCTTACGACGTAAAACTTCTTGAAGCAGTTCAACCTGGTGTACTGCAGTTGAGGGGTCTCCAGGCCCGTTACTGAAAAAAACTGCATCTGGTTTATCTTCCAACAACTGTTCTATTGAACTTCCAGCTGGATGAACAGTAATTCTGAGTCCCCTTTGAGCCATGTTTTTGATAGTTGCTGTCTTTATTCCTAGATCTAAAATCGCCACCGAGCCAAATAATTCCTTATCAGGTTCAACTACATACTTTTCTACCGTCGATACCTCGGCTGATAAGGACCTTCCAGACATCTGTTCAGATTGCTTGACGACTTCAATCAAATCTCCCAAAGATTGCTGTGCCGCAGGACCGGAAAAGATTCCTGCTCGCATGACTCCTAGGCTTCGTAGGTGCAGTGTTAGAGCTCTCGTATCAAGACCACTGATACCAACCACCTGGTCTCGAATTAAATCATCTTCAAGGGTTCGCTGGCTTCTGAAATTCGATGCAATTCTTGATACTTCCTTGACCACATAACCAGAGACCCAAATACGGTTGGATTCTTCATCCTCATTATTCATTCCAGTGTTGCCTATGTGAGGTGCCGTCTGGATTACTATTTGGCCGGCATAGGAAGGATCTGTCAGCGTCTCTTGATAGCCAGACATTCCAGTTGCAAAGACAAGTTCACCAAAGGTACTTCCCACTGAGCCAAATGAATACCCCCAGAAAGTCTTCCCATCTTCTAAAACCAATACTGTGTCTTTCTTCCGAATCATGACATACCAATTTCCTTGATTTTGCTGTCGAAAACAGTCAATGTTCCCTTGTAAAGCACATGTTTCACTGAACCCGTTATCTTCATACCAACATACGGATTATTTGAACTTAGGCTTTCGCTAACCGAGCCAACAACATGCTCAGAGCTAACGTCTAACAAAGCAATGTTGGCCGGTGACCCAACCTTCAATCCTCTTCCCTGTCGAGACATTTGGGCGATTTCTGCTGGTTTTATGGACATAATCTCCTGGAAACGATTCCAGTCAATCAACCCTGTTTTCACCATGGTTTCAATAACTACTGAAGCAGCTGTCTCCAGACCTAACATTCCATTTGCCGCGCTAGCCCAGTCGCATTGCTTGCTTTCTTCGGGATGTGGTGCATGATCGGTAGCTACTATGTCGATTGTTCCATCTGCCAGCGCAGCACGACAGGCTAAAACATCTTCAGTTGTTCGTAATGGAGGGTTCACTTTGAAAATGGGATTGTAATCCTTGACTAAATCCTCCGTTAGTAAAAGATGGTGTGGAGTTACCTCTGCTGTGACCGAAATGCCTCTGCTTTTAGCCCACCTGATTACATCAACAGTTTCCTTCGTCGAGACATGACATACATGCAATCGAGATCCGGTTAGTTCAGTGAGGAGGACATCTCTGGCAACAATGCTTGCTTCTGCAACTGAAGGCCAGCCACTAAGACCTAACTTTATTGCCAACTCCCCTGCATTCATTTGCGCGCCAGTAGTCAAATTCGGGTCCTGAGCGTGCTGAGCGATTACTCCACCAAAACCTTTAACATATTCAAGTGCTCGTTTCATAAGTAGGGAATCGCTCACGCAATGACCATCATCGCTGAAAACTGAAACAGCAGCGGCAGACTTGTTCATAGTGCCAAGCTCAGCGAGTTCTTTCCCCGCTAACCCGACTGAGATTGCCCCAATCGGCTGCACCTCGACGTATCCAGCTTCTAAGCCGATTCGATGTATCTGTTCAACGACAGCGGCGCTATCAGCAACAGGTGATGTATTAGCCATTGCGTTTACTGCCGTGTAACCTCCCATTGCCGCAGCTTTTGAACCAGAAAGAATTGTTTCGCTTTGCTCGAAGCCTGGTTCGCGCAAGTGAGTATGCAAATCGACGAAACCAGAGAAGGCCCTCAGCCCGCTCGCGTCAAGTAATTGACAGTCTTTATCAATCGAATCGTCAATGTTGACGATTACCCCATCTTGAATCAGAATGTCTTTCACATCGCCCCTGGCAATTTTTGCTCCGCGTATCAACACCTCGTTCATTATCTTTTTCCCTCCTGCGCCAGAAGCCGATATAGGACGGCCATACGCATTGAAACACCGTTCGCAACTTGTTTGGTTATCAAGGACTGCGTAGAGTCAGCGACCTCAGAAGCTATCTCTAGTCCTCGATTCATTGGACCTGGGTGCATGATCACTGTGTTTGCCTTGAGGCTTCGAAAGCGGTCTACACTAAGGCAAAAGAGTTTTGTGTATTCATTTGCACTAGGAAGAAAGCTAGAACTCATTCTCTCCTGTTGAATACGAAGCATCATAACAACGTCAAAATCATTAGCTAGCGCTTGATCAAGATCCCAATAGGATTCATCACCAAGCCCGCTGGCCTCGCTGGGTAGGAGTGTCGAAGGTCCGCATAGCGCAACAGTTGCACCGAGAGTTTTTAGCAGATGCAAATTGGATCTAGCAACACGACTGTGAAGAATGTCACCGACGATGAGAACTCTAACTCCATTCAGAGCCCCTCTGTTTGAAGAACCTAATAAGGCATCTCGAATTGTGAGAGCATCAAGAAGTGCTTGAGTCGGATGCTCATGCGTTCCATCGCCGGCATTTACAACAACCGAGCTGGACCAGGTTGAAGCAGCAATTGTTTGGGCAGCGCCTGAAGACCAGTGTCGAATCACAATGGCATCAATTCCCATTGCCTCGAGCGTTTGCACTGTGTCCTTTAGGGACTCGCCCTTACTCACTGAGGATCCTTTTGCGCTGAAATTCACTGTGTCTGCTGATAAGCGCTTTGCCGCAATCTCAAAGGAAATTCTGGTTCTAGTCGAATCCTCGAAGAACAGGTTTGCGACGGTTTTTCCAGCGAGAGCGGAAAGTCTCTTTACATCGCGTTGATTCACTGCTGCCATCTCTGATCCTAGGTTTAGAAGTTCTAGGGCCATGTCGAGATCTAAATCAGATGTACTAAGTAGGTGTCTCATTGTTCAATCACCACCGATTGCTCGTTGTCTGATTCGTTAAGCTTGACGAAGATTCGCTCCGCTAAAGATGTTGGGAGGTTCTTTCCGACATAATCTGCCCGTATCGGCAATTCGCGATGGCCTCGGTCAATAAGCACGGCTAGTCGAACGAATCTGGGTCGGCCAAAGGTTACCAGTGCGTCCAAGCCAGCACGTATAGTTCGGCCAGTGAATAGAACGTCATCCACAAGCACCACAGTCAATTCCTCGAGATTAGTAACCGGTAGCGAAGTTGCAACTACTGGTCGGCTCGGCTTATCAGCTAAATCGTCTCTAAACATCGTCACATCTAGGGTTCCTACAGATTTCATAGCATCGAAATCGGGATAGTTTCGCTTGATAGCTTCGGCTAAGCGCTGAGCGAGGTAGACGCCTCTTGTTGGTATGCCAAGTAAGAGTAGATTTTGGGTGCCTTGATTTCCCTCTACAATTTCATGGGAAATGCGAACGATTGCGCGATCGATGTCGCCTGCGTCCAATACGGTACGCGAGTTCATAAACAACTCCTTCTGCGCCTCACGGGACGCTAGTTAAAGGATTTCTTAGAGAGTATAGCCGAGATTAAGAATTTGTCTACTAGATAGGTTTCTGTGTCGCCACGATTGCCGACAAAACGCCGTTGACGAAGTTGGCTGAATCATCGGTGCTAAGTTCACTTGCTAGCTGAACAGCCTCAGAAATCACTACTTCGGAAGGTGTGCCTTGCTGGTAAAGGAGTTCAAACGTGGCCAGTCGAAGAATTGCCCTGTCAACGGCAGGCATTCTATCTAAGCTCCAGTTCTGCGCAAAGCTTGCAATCTTCTCGTCGATTTCGATCTGGTTTGCCAATACGCCAGTTACTAGTTCTTCTGCAAAAGCGAAAATCGGCTCTTGGTTTTGGCGATCAGCCATGGCATCTTTTGATGATCTAAGAAGTTCAGTAGCTAACTCATCGCGTAAATCGGCAGCATAAAGAGCATCAACAGCTCGCTTACGTGCCTTAGTTCGTGAACTCAATTTAGTCTGTTACGCGTCCAAGGTATTCGCCGGTGCGGGTATCGACCTTCACACGCGTACCCTGTTCGATAAACAGTGGGACTTGAATTTGAAGACCCGTCTCTAAGGTTGCTGGCTTAGTGCCACCGCTTGAGCGGTCTCCCTGTAAGCCTGGCTCTGTGAAGGTTATCTCTAAGACCACTGAAGCAGGCAACTCAACGTAGATAGGTTCACCCTCGTGAATAGCTACAATTGCTTGCTGGTTTTCGAGGAGGTAGTTACTTGCATCGCCGACGAGCTGCGGAGATAGCGCCATCTGGTTGTAGTCCTGGGTGTCCATGAAGACGAAACCATCCCCGTCACTGTATAGGTATTGCA
>JBJTHM010000027.1:0-9627 GCA_046094465.1 Rhodoluna sp.
ACTTCAGCCATGCAGGGGCCTTCTTATGCGTTGGCTAAAAGAGTGCAACGCTGGTCGGCTTACCAACAGGTTTTTGCTGACCGTCAGGTGGCCTATCTGGTATCTCCACCGGCTAAAACCGACTCGGTACTAAATTTTAGAATTTTGCGTGCTACCTATGCGGGTTGTAAGAGTTTTGGCCTGGAACCATTTGAAGTTAAGGAGGCGGTTGATCTCAGTGCCACACTGCTTCTGAATATCCTGCAGCATCCAAGACGCTGGACTCCGATGGCCTCTTACCTAGATTTAGCCGTGCACGGGGGGCTTTGGCGGTTGATCTATAGCCCTAAATCGGTCTGGCGAGCCAGTACCCTGAGAGGTATATTCGGCTTCTTCAAAAAGCCCTAAACCCCCAGGAAATAAAGGGAAACGCTTACATAACAAATCGGTAAAGAGTATATGAAAGCGGTTTCTCGAAAGCGGTTTCAGTCATAAAGTCTAACCAAGCCATACATTTGGCGAGTTTTACCGTATGCCAGCGAACAGGGTCTGGTAACGGTCTATAAATACTGAAAGGTAAAAAAGATGAACCTCAAAAAATCAGGATTGATGGGCTTTGTCACATCTCTTCTGGTCATCGGTTCTTCAATTGTTGGTCTTGGAGTTGGAGCAGCTCAGGCTGCATCGAGTCCAATCTCCGTAACTTTTGAAAGCGATGACTCTTCAGGCGCTTCTTTGGGTGGTTCAGCAGACTTTGGAGGAAACGCGTCAAGCGTCATCACCTCTACTGTCGGTGCTAATACTTCCAAGGTTGGCAAAATCGTAAACGGTGGTGACTGTTGGTCAGGTACCACATTCCTGATTAAATCTTCAGGATGGCAACTGATCTCAGATGTCTCAAAGACAATCAGCGCTGATGTCTATTCAACCGTTGCAATTTCAAACGTCAAGATGAAAGTCGAAGGCGGCGCTGGCGATCCTGCTCGTGAAGTCGATGTGGCTCACAACGGTAATGGTTGGCAACGTCTAACTTGGGACCTAGGAACTGGTGCACCTTTTGCTCCAGGTAACTACATCAAAGCCAGCATCTTTGTTGGTTTCTCATGTGGCACTTCTAGCGTTCACCCGGCTGAGACACTCTTCGATAACGTTTCATTCCCTGGTGCAACTTCACCGGATGTAATCGTTCCTAGAACTACACCTTCAGTATTAGCAAACTTCGAATCAAGCGACACCTCGGGTTATGCATTTATTGGTTTCGGTGGAAGCTCTGGTTCCGTTGACACAGCTCCTGATGGCGGTTCAGTTGGTTCAACCAAGGCATTCAAACTTGCTGAAGGTGGCGACTGCTGGGCTGGAACCACATTCCTAAAGCGTGGTGCTAAAGAGTCTTTGATTTCTTCTGGAAACCCTGTAGTCAAAGCAAACATTTATGCTCCTGCTGCTGGTAAGGTCATTAGGCTAAAACTTGAGAACTCAGCTAACGGTGCACAGTACAAAGAAGTTGATGTTACAAGCGTTCAGGGTTGGAAGACCTACAGCTTTGACTTCACCGGATTCAATGCAAATGTTGACTACAACATGGCATCAATCTTTGCTAACTTCACCTGCGGTGGCGGAAACAAGGCTGCTGATGCTTGGTATGTTGACGATGTTTCATTCAACGGTGCTGTCGGTGCGAATCTAGAGACTCCAGTAACGCCTGTGCTCGTGAACTTCGAATCAAGTGATTCTTCAGGTTATGCCTTCACTCCATTTGGTGGAAACGTTGTTGCTAAGGATTCATCAGCTCCTACTGGTGGTTCAGTTGGTTCAACTTCTGCTATGAAGATCACTAACGCAGGCGACTGCTGGGCAGGTGTTACCTTCCTGTCTTCAAGCTCATCACTGTTAGCTTCTGGCAAGACCACTGTTAAGGCAAACATTTACGCTCCTGCTGCTGGCAAGGTCATCAAGCTAAAGCTTGAGGATTCAACCAACGGTGGAATAAACAAGGAAGTAGATGTTACAAGCGTTCAGGGTTGGAACACCTACAGTTTCGACTTCTCTAGCTTCAACTCAGCCTTGAAGTACAACATGGCTTCAATCTGTGTTGACTTCGCCTGTGCTGCTGGCTCCCCAGCTAAGGACGGAAGCAGCTGGTTCGTTGACGACATCGCATTCCTAGGTGCTGCTGGTGCAGCTCTTGCAGGATCTGGTGGCGGAAACACTGAGCCAACTCCTTTCACTGGAAATGCTGTAATCCGTCTAGTTGGTGCAGATGCAACCAACACCTTCAACCGTCAAGCAGATGCTGACTTCTTCGTAAGCCAGAACTGGTACCGCGGTGGACTAAGAGTAATGACCAAGCAGGTTCCTGTCGGTTCAACCCAGCGTCTAACCTGGATTGTTTCAAACGCTGCTGATGGAACACCTCTGGCTAACACCAAGGTTAAGTTCGTCTTCGGTAAGGAATACTCTGGTTCAAATGCAAAGGTGAACATCGGCTCAGCTAGCTCAACGGGAGCACAGAAGATCGTTGAAGGTGTAACAGCCGCTGACGGTACAGTCTCGTTTGATCTCGTCAACACCGACGTAGCCGCTGATGCAGCTGACAACCCAGGTACCAACCTAGGTGGTAACTACACCGGTAAGCACTTATACAGCCAGGTAACCGCTTGGGTATCTAACCAGAACCAGGACTCAATTGACCTAGTTGACTTGGTTTACTTCAAGCCAGCTGATGCTCCAGTAATCAAGACCATCGTTACTCGTGTAACAGGCATTAACGAGACCAACGCTTACGTTGGAACTTGTGAAGGCTGGTGCCAGTACTACGCTGCAGGTCTTCGTTACTTCGAGCGCGGTATTGAGGTTGGCACTACTACAACCTTGAACTGGACTGTTACTGACACTGACGGTAACCCATATGCGAACAAGAGCGTGAAGCTGCTGCTAGGTAAGACCTACTCCGGTTCAAATGCGAAGGTAAGCGTAAATGGAACTGCATTCCCAGGTTCAGGTGACGAGAAGGTTATTCCTTTGACCACCGATGCCAATGGATTGTTGAGCTTCGAAGTTGTTAACTCGAACTTCAACGCCGATGCAGACCCTTACCAAGCTGCTAACGTGAAGAACCCAAGAACCGGCAAGCACCTGTTCGTGCAGATTGCCGTTGTTGGTGAAAAGGGTAACCAGGATGTCCTAGACATCATTGACCTGAACTACTACCAACCGCAGGGCGCTGGACCAGCTACCGTCTACAACGTAAGACTGGCTGACTGGAACTCATCTAACTCGTTCGACGGAACCCGCGTATGGGGTGACGGAGGACTAGGAAGCTGGTTCGATCAGTACACCGGTTACTTCGCTAAGTATGTAGCTGCAGGCTCGACATTCAACCTTCGTTACAAAGTAACCAACGTTGCAACTGGAGCACTCGCTCCTAACGGCACCGTTGTTACTCTGCAACTAGGTACTGCATGGTCAGGCTCAAATGCTAAGTTCACTGTGAACGGCGTAAGCGTAGATGGCAAGACGAAGTGGGGTGGCAACGGTCAACTTGATCAAGCAACAACCACTGCTACTGTCTCTAACGGCTTCATCACTGTTCCAGTAACCGCTTTGGACCCAGTGCTTGATGCAACCGAAAACCCAGGCAGCTCAACTGCAAACCCAGACAGCTTGAACCCATTGTTCATGCAGGTCAAGGTCAAGGTTGAGGGTAACGCTGTTACCCGTCAGGACTGGGTTAACATCATCGCAACCAAGCCTGTTGCTGCACCTGCAATCACAGGTGTCTCTGCAACTACTGGTAAGAAGGGTCAGGCAATTGACATTGTCGGAACCAACTTGGGCGATGCACTAGGTTCAACAGTCACTCTGTTCACAGCTGCTACTTCAAAGACAGCTGCAGTCACCACTCCGGTAACCGTTCTTTCGGTTAACTCAACTGGAACCAGGTTGACTGTATCGTCGCCAGCTCTGACTCAGAAGGGTTACTTCAAGGTCGCCAACTCAGGTGGATCAGCAACTGCTGCAGCTACATTTAGTGCAAGTGCAACAACCACTGCTAAGCCAACCATTACCTTGACCAGCTCGCTGGTAAAGGAAGTTGGTTCAACCTTCACACTGAGCGGATCTAACCTGGCCTCGGCCTCAGCAATAGCAATCGGTGGTGTTAGTGCTTCATTCACTATCGTCAACGCGACAACTGTTGTTGTTACCGTTCCAGAGAACGTAGTATCTGGCTCGACAATCAGTGCAACCAACCTAGGTGGAACCGTAACTACCAGCAAGTTTGTTTATCAGGCTGCTGTAGTTAGCGACTACACCAAGAGTGCACGTGTTGGTCAGAACGTAACCATCACCGGTAAGAACCTAAAGGCAACCTCAGTTGTCTTTGGTGGCAACAAGTCAGGAAAGATTGTTTCTTCGAGCGCAACCTCGTTGACAGTCACCGTTCCAACCGGCGCTCTATCAGGTGCTATCAAGGTAACAACTGGTGCTGGATCGGTATTTACCGAATCATTCACAGTTGTTCCACCAGCACCAACCGTGAGCTCGTTTACCCCAACCACTGGTAAGAAGGGTGTAGCCCTTGTATCAGTGAAAGGTACAAACCTAACCGGTGCAACAGTCACCCTAGGTTCGGTTCAGGTAACGCTAGCCGCTGGTGCAAACTCCACCTCATTCAAGTTCATCATTCCTGCCAACGCTGTAACTGGCAAGATCACGGTGACTACTGCAGGTGGAACAGTTAGCTCAACCAATAACTTGGTTGTCACTAACTAATCTGATTCACTAAGTGTTTGGCCCGTCCTTTCAGGACGGGCCAAATGCTTTAAATTGGGAATCGCTGACTATTTTTTCTCAGACTTTGATTCATCAAGAACAGCTGCGTAGCCAAGGCCAATACTCAGGAGTGCAGCTAAAACTACAAAGCCTGGCATAAACGGCTTATCGGTAATCTCTTGTGGAATTTGGTACAGCAGATAGTAACTTGGCAGTGTAGCTATGGAACAAATTGCTGGTACCAGGATCATAGCTAAACTAACTGAAACAGGCTTTAGCAATCTCGCAACAAACTTGAAGACAAAGAGCACTATTACATAAATCAAACTTGCTAAGAATAAATCAATTGTGGATGCTTCAGGCAAAATTTGGCGAGCCAGAAAATACCATGCTAGAAACGTAACAACGCCACTTATTGTTGGCTGAAATCCAAATGTCAGATTTACTTTCCTTAGTTTGTTTCCAGTATTTTCAGATTTAGCGCCAAGTAAATTTGCGTAAACAATAAATATTGCCATCCCAACAAAAAGACCATTTAGGAAAATTTGAATGGTTAGATTAGCCTCTGTTCCAGAGATGAGGCCTTCAAAGAAGGTAGCTGACAGATACTTAGCACCCATAGCCGTTCCAGCAATAATAAGATTCGCCTCTGCTCTGAATCGCTGGAGCGGCTTATAAGCCATAACCATCTGGATGCAGGCAATTGCATAAAGCGCTGCCAGAACGAAAGAGGCTAACTGGGCAAGCATCCAAGCCAGACTAAAATCCTCAAATCTAATAGCTTCTAAGAACAACGCCAAGAGAGCGCTAATGACAAACCCAAAGAATAGTGTGTTGCGATTCCAGATCTCCGTTGAGCCGAGCCTTAGCCAGATCAGGCTTTCTTTAGCGTTCGTTTCACTCATTTTTACCTCGCTTCCTAACCCTCTAAAGTCTAGTTTTTGGGTAAACCGCACGGATAGATAACAACTCTCGACACGGTGAATCTAATTGTTAATCTGCCTGTAACCTGATTAACGGCTAGTTAAGCCGGTAAACGTCTAGAGAGATTTTTGATGGATCCGCTTCTGATAGTCGCCCTGGTAGTGGCGATTGCATTATTTTTTGATTTCACCAATGGATTCCATGACACAGCTAATGCCATGGCAACCCCGATTGCCACTGGAGCGCTGAAGCCTAAGGTGGCTGTTGCGATAGCCGCTTTGATGAATCTGGTCGGTGCATTTTTATCGACAACTGTGGCAAAGACAATATCTGTCGACATGATCCAAGAGGGCGTATCAATCACTGCTCAACTCGTATTCGCCGGACTAACCGGAGCAATTCTCTGGAACCTGACCACTTGGTTTTTAGGATTGCCATCTTCTTCTTCGCACGCATTATTCGGCGGCCTTATTGGATCAACCATGGCATACTTTGGTGCTGCTGGAGTAAATTTCACCAAGATGATTGAAAAGGTTTTCATCCCAGCCCTGTTTGCTCCACTGGTCGCTGGACTGGTCGCTTTTACTGCCACGAAAGTTGCATACTTCATTACAGCGCGCTCACAGAAAGAAAGAAAAGCAAAAGATATTTCAACCGGTCGGCAAAGATTCAAGATCGGTCAAATCTTCTCATCTTCTCTAGTTGCGTTATCCCACGGAACTAACGATGCGCAGAAGACAATGGGAGTCATCACACTTGTCCTAGTTGCATCAGGCCTTCAATCCTCTGGTGACTACGTTCAGCTTTGGGTAGTAGTTTCAGCTGCAATTGCAATTGCACTTGGCACCTATGCCGGTGGTTGGCGAATCATAAAAACACTCGGCACTGGACTTTCTGAGATTAGACCACCTCAGGGTTTTGCTGCTGAGGTTTCAACCGGTGTAACAATTCTTGCCTCAAGTAAATTTGGTTTTGCCCTATCGACCACTCAGGTTGCCTCAGGATCAGTGATCGGAGTTGGCCTGGGCCGTAAAGGTGGAGTAGTTCGTTGGAATAAGGCGGGGCAAATATTCTTGGGTTGGCTATTAACTCTTCCAGCGGCAGCCTTGGTTGGAGCTTTATCGGCATATCTAACTATGCAGGGCGATTGGGGCTTGATAGTTGATGGCCTCTTGACAGCTGCAGTTGCGGCGGCAATTTTTACTATCTCGAGAAGAAATAAGATCACTTCAACTAACGTGCTCAGCGAGGTCGAAGGAGCGAGCGAGATAGTCCTTTCGGCTAGACAAATCAGAGCACAGGCAAAATTGAAGCGCAAAGCCGATGCCAAAGCGAAAAGAAAAGCTAAAAAAGGAAAGAAGAAATAATGCTGATTAACATAAATTGGAGCTCTTTCCTTCAGGTGCTTATTGCCTCGGTTGGTTTCACCACATTGATAGTTGCCTGTTTTTCCCTAGGAGTTAGATTGCTCACGAATGCTGAGAATGTCTCGGGTAAAGCTAGAAAAGGTAACTCCAAAGCGCAGCAGACCGAGTCGCTAAACCTAGTTGGTGCTTACCTTGCTTTTGCTGTGTGCATCTCAGCACTGGTTTATGGGATTTATCTAATCATCCCATTCCTGCCTCACTAGTTATTCTGTTCGGATTCCCCATCATCGAATTCTGGAAGAGCAATAAGGTCTTTGGATTCCGGTAATTCATAGGCTTCGACCTGATCAAGAGTCTTCTGCACCTTGCGAGTTTTGGTGCCAACATCGCGAACTGTATTTTGTGCAGTCTCTAACTGCTTAGCTAACTTATCCATGACCTCGCCATACTTATCGAAAGCGGCTTTAGCCGCACCCAAAACTTTCCAAACGTCCGATGCGCTTTTTTCAATCGCTAGGGTTTTGAAACCCATTTGCAGGCTGTTCAAAAGTGACATCAGGGTGGTTGGGCCTGTTACCAAGACACGGTGAGAGTTTTGCAGTTCACTTGTTAGACCTGGCTTTCTAACAACCTCAGCGAAAAGCCCCTCCGTTGGCAAATACATGATCGCAAAATCAGTACTCATTGGTGGATGGATATATTTCTCCGAAATAGTTTTGGCCTGGGCCTTGATCGCTCTTTCCAGGGTCGCTGAATATTTAGCGATGTCTTCAACCGAGCCTGACTCCTGAGCTTGCTGAAGTTTTTCGTAGTCTTCCTGAGGAAACTTGGAATCAATAGGAAGGTAGACGTAGTCGCCGTCTGATCTGCCCGGCATTTTCACCGCAAATTCAACAACATCATTTGAGTCTGGCCTTATCTTTACGTTTTGCTCATATTGGCTAGGAGCTAACACATCTTCGAGTTGCCTTTGAAGTTGGACTTCGCCCCAACCACCGCGATTTTTCACATTGGTTAGAACTTTTTGCAAACTGCCAACATCCGTGGCCAACTTCTTCATTTCACCAAGGCCCTGGTGCACCTCGTTCAAACGATCTTGAACCAGGCTGAAGGATTCCGTCAGACGTTTTTCCAATGTTCCTTGGAGTTTCTCATCGACCGTGGCACGCATCTGTTCCAGCTTTTCTTCGTTAACCTTTCGAAGCGTCTCCAGCTCTTTTCGCATAGTGTCAGTCAATTCCTGCTGCTTGCGGCTATTGGCATCAGTCAGTTCACTAATTCTGGTTTGGATAGTATTCAGCGCTGAAGTCAATGTCTGTTGAAGTTCCAGCCGACTTGCAGTTGCTTCTTCTCTCTGGGATCCGGCAGATTTTTCACCTGATTCACGCACCCTTTCCAAACTGTCTCGGACAAGTTCAAAATTTGACTGCAGCTGAGCTCGCAATTCATCTCGCTGCAACTGCAGGTCTTTAGAAACATCCACCGAGCCAGGTTGTTTCCTCGTCAGGAAGATTGCTATGAGAGCAACAATCAGGATGAGGTTGATAATGCCAATGATTGAAAGGGTGTCCATGATTCTCCTAAGTGGTCAACATTAGAACAATACGTGTAACGTGGGACATTTATTCCTAGCGGTTTATTACTTGCCCGTATCCCTGATAGGGGGAATATCGAATCCAGTCGACTAAGACCTGTCCTCTCAGGACAGTTCCAGCTTCAGTCGCACTTGGCAGGCTGGCGGTGTGTGGGTAGATGCTGTAGACAATAAACTCTGGAACATCAAATGGCCAGGTTCCGCCATCTCTTAGGATGTCTGCCTTAGAAAAGGTTCGATAGGGAACACCATCCAGAGTGAACGCAATCGAGTTCGGCGTCCAGAGCACTCCATAGACATGGAAATCTTGAGCCAATTGTGCTCTGGTATAGCCCACCTTGGTGGAAAAGCCATTGCCATTATTCCAAGGTGTGGTCGTGCCAGGGTTGTTTCCGTGGATGGTTCCACTCGAAGAGAAATCATTCCAAGGCCCAGCTTCCTGAACATCAATTTCCCCACAGGTTGGCCAATGCGCAACGTCTTCACCAAACATGTAGAAAGCGCTAAACCAGCCTGGGTCTTGAGCAAGTTTTACCCGAGCCTCGATTTTGCCGTAAAGGAAAGCCGTCTTTCCAAGCGTGTGAATAATCCCACCATTCCAAGTCCCGTCGGAGCATTTCTGCATTCCGATTGCAAGATTCCCGTTACCATCCAGCTCAACCAGATCCGGTTGAGTGCCTTGAATAAAGTTGTTCCAATCTAGGGCATACTTCCAGGACGCTGAGTTTGGTCTTGATTTGTTTGGGCCATTGAATTCTTCTGACCACAGGTAACCGTTTGAAGGACCTGCTGGGCTAGACATCAGGGGATTGGTTGAGGTGGTGGTGAGGGAGTTGGCAGGGATTAGAGCACCTGGCATTGTGAAGTTTTTGAAATACATCTTCAGTCCACGGGTAGCATTGCCAGGGTCTATGAGAAGAGCAGCGCTTGAATAGCTAACTGATAGATCTAATGGCTGTGATCCTGCCGATAGATTTGCGAAGTTAAATG
>JBJTHM010000028.1:0-2985 GCA_046094465.1 Rhodoluna sp.
AGTGTTCTAGATAAGAGTTTTGACTCGATGGCTATTTCGGAGATGTCGGTGGCTTCGTTCAGCCAGAGATTAGCAATGCCCAAGCTGTCGGTGAGTTTCTTGCTGTCTAGATTGTTTAGTGGTCTGGCATTTACTCTGGCAATCTCTTTAGCCTTTGATGAAGCGGCCTGCCAATTCACTCCTGATCCATCGGTGGGAGGCGTGGGAATAAGAAAAGCGCCTTGAATGTTTGCAAAAAGTCTTTGGAGAGATTCGGGGGTCCCATCAAAACCACCAGCTGCAGCTAGCGCCTCAGGATCAAATCCCTGCTTGAGCATCTCTTCCCAGATTCTCCTGAGCTCCTCAGGATCTGGTTCCTGCCCATTGTTAGGTTCGAAATCATTCATTCTGCTGTTAACGCTAGAACTATTTGCTATAAAAAAGTAGTTCACTAACCTTTGTTCGCCAATAGCGTGGATTCCTTGGCTTTTTCAGGTTCGAGCCTCGCCTAGGCTTTAGATGATGAGCTTATTTGAACGGGCAAATAAACGACGCTCCATACTGAAATCAGTATTGGGAGCCATCGGAACTTTGGCGATTGTCGCTGGGGGATTGTTCCTGGTGATTGCACCCACTCCTTACCTAGTTGAAAAGCCTGGGCCGGTATACAACGTGTTATCGACTATTGGTGGAAAACCAATCATTTCTATCCCCGATCGCAAAACTTATCCGACTTCAGGGGCTCTGGATTTGTTGACTGTAACAGTCTCGGGTGATCCCAAAAGAGGAGCTTCTTGGTTGGAAATCGCCACGGCATTTTTTAGCCAGAGCGACGAAATTATCAAAATCGAAGAGATTTACCCTCCGGGTGTTGACACATCTCAGGTTGATGAAGAGGCAGACATAATGATGTTGGATTCGCAAGCAGCAGCTAAAGCTGCCGCTTTGCGTGAGCTCGGTGAACAGATTGCCACTAATGTTCGAGTCAGTGTGGTGCAGAAAAATGGACCAGCATGGAACGTTTTGAAGGCAGGAGACATTCTTTCCACCATCGATGGGGACATCGCTACTGGAATAGATCAGGTTCGAGCAAAAGTAGCTGCGAGCGAAGGAAAGCGTCCAGTCGTCCTTGAGATCCTCCGCGATGGTAAGAAAAAAACCTTTGAGATTACTCCGATTCTGGTTGATGGCAAATGGCGTTTGGGTATTTTTGTGGCGACAGTTCCAGAAATACCGGTAAATATCGACATTGAGATTGGGAACGTTGGTGGTCCATCAGGTGGGCAGATTTTTGCTTTGGCAGTTTATGACCTACTCACTCCTGGAGCTATGACTGGAGGGGAGAGTGTCGCTGGAACAGGCACCATTGATGTGAATGGTCAAGTAGGGCCGATCGGTGGCATAAGACAGAAGATGTATGGGGCGAGGGATGCGGGAGCGAAATACTTCCTAGCACCAAGCAAGAACTGTTCGGAAGTTATCGGTAAAATTCCTGAAGGGCTACAAGTAATAAAAGTCTCCACCCTAAATGATTCAATCAAAGCACTGAGAGCGATTAGCTCGAATGATACAAAATCCCTGCCAAGTTGCAACTAAAGACAGAGAGAAAAAATAAAAATGAGTCAAGTAAACACAGCTGACCTTCGAAAGCGAGCACCCCTAGTTATTTCTTTGGGAATTGTTGTCCTACTGGGAATAATTCTCGTGTCGGCATCCGGCTTCTACACCGATGTTTTATGGTTTGACCAATTGGGCTTCCTAAATGTTTTCACCACTCAACTATGGGCACAAGCGATGGTGTTTGTTGTAGCCAGCGTGCTGTCGGCACTATTAGTTTGGCTGAATCTTTACCTAGCCTGGAGATCACGCCCCGTCTATGCAACCAGTAATGATTTCTTTGGCCGTGACCTGGGAGAGTTCCGGACAGCACTGGATAAAACTCGTAAGCGTTTGTTTCTGATTGTTCCGATTTTGGTAGGGCTATTCCTAGGTTCAACGCAGAGTTCGGAGTGGGCCAACGTCCTTACTTTCTTGAATAGGTCAGCTACGGGTGTATCGGACCCACAATTCAAGCTAGACGTTTCTTTCTACCTCTTCGAATTACCGTTCTATCTTGAACTGGTTAACTTTTTGCTCTTGGTCTTAGTCTTTACTTTTATTCCAACCGCGATTGTTCATCTGGTCTATGGCGGGATAAAGTTCAACGGTAAACAGTCAACTTTTAGCAAGATAGCCCGCATCCAGGTTGCGGTTTTAGCCGCATTGTTTACCGCGGTTCTCGGACTCAGCATTTGGCTTGGCCAATATGAGACGATGACAAGTTCTGAAGGTTTGTATACAGGAGCAACCTACTCGGATGTGAACGCTTCCATCCCTGCAGCTCAGATTTTGACCGCCATTGGTTTCGTCGTCGCTCTATTGTTCCTGGCTGCTGCCGTGATAGGCAAATGGCGTTTACCGATTCTGGGTACTGGTTTGATGCTGGTCTGTTCTATTCTGCTTGGCGGAGTTTGGCCAGGAATCGTTCAGACCTTTCAGGTAGTACCAAACGAAAGAACACTTGAAGCGGACTACATCAAGAGAAACATTGAAGCAACTCGGGCTGCATATGGTTTGGACACTGTCGAAGTCATTGAGTACGATGCTAAAACAACAGCCACTCAGGGTGCTCTAAAATCCGATGCCCAAACTGCAGCGCAGATAAGAATCATTGATCCGAACCTGGTAAGCGCATCTTTCAAGCAACTTGAGCAGTATCGCCAGTACTACAACTTTGTAAACCACCTGGATGTTGATAGGTATCTAATAAACGGTAAAGCTCAGGACACTGTTATCGCCGTTCGTGAACTGAACCAATCCGGTCTGGGCTCTTCGCAATCTTGGTACAACAACGTGATTGTTTATACCCACGGTTATGGACTAGTTGCTGCCTATGGAAATAGAAGAACCGCTGATGGCCAGCCACTTTTCTTGCAGTCTGGAATTCCATCCAGCGGTTCGTTGGGT
>JBJTHM010000029.1:0-4226 GCA_046094465.1 Rhodoluna sp.
ATACCGGAATTCCTATCGAATCCATCTCATACGAATCGCGAACTGCGCCGTCAGTAATAAATGCGATTCCACCTCGTTTTGCCAACCTGGTGATGAGAATCTCGCCCGCTGAAGCAGCACGTGGATCATTTCGAGAATCAACGATGAGCGCTTGACCTGGTTCAACGCTCTCTATAGCTAGGCGTTGAGGATGGCGGGGATCTTTGAACGCTTCTACTCTATCGAGATCCTCTCTGGCGGGAATGAAGCGAAGAGTAAATGCCTCTGCGACGAAACGCGAATGGCTAGGGGTTCGTAAAACTACACCGTTGAGAAATCGATTGCGAAAGCCTCGAATAAATAGCTGATTTTGAATCGTGGCAGTGCTCGCAAGCGAGAACGCCTCACGAATGCTCTCCGAGACGGCCATGTTAGACAGTGACACTTATCTTATGCTTGGCAAGTAGTTCTTGATCTAATTCAATTCCCAAACCAGGTCCGGTGGGTAAAGTAACGCCAGTCCATGTAATCCAAGGTGTTCCAGTGGTTACATCATCGACAAAATAGAGAGGACCAAGGAGATCACCAGGAACCTCCGGGGCAATAACTGGTGCAAGCGCCAAGAAATGTGCCATGAATGCAGAACCCACCCCAGTCTCAAGGTTAGAACCGAGTGAAACGCCTAAACCCAATTCGGTAGCAAGTTGAGCTGATTCCAGACAACTTCGCAATCCACCTTGTTTACCCGGATACAAGGAGACGACAGCAAATGATTGTGATTGCGCAATCCTTCGCACATGATCGAGAGTCCACACCGATTCATCAGCCATTAAAAGCGCCGAGGTGTTCGCTTGCAAGTGGGCGCTTTCCTCAACAAAACGGCGAGGATACGGTTGCTCCACACTTGCGATATTGAATTGCTCTATTAAATCGATGATCTCTCGCTCTTCATCTGGGCGCCAACCTTCATTTGCATCAACAAGTAATGGTGGTTCATCGCCAATTACCTCTCGTACAGCGGCTAATCGAGCGCGATCTGCTGAAATATCAAGACCAACTTTCACTTTAAAGGCTTTACCGCCCCGATCCTTTGCAATCTGCGCCATTCCACGAACAACTTCAGCCTCTCGAGCTGGCAAAACTAGTTTGGTTTCAAAGCGAGTACGTAGCGCTCCTCCAAAAATATCCGAGATGCTCTTATCTTTCTCTTTGCCCTCAGCATCCAAGCAAGCCATTTCCACCGCAGCTTTGAGAAAGGGGCGATGTCTTGTCCATTGCTCGATTGCTTTGGATATGGCTTGCCAATCGCTTACCTCCAATCCAGTGATTGCAGGCCCTATTTTTCTAATTAACAGGTCAGCAGAGCCAACTCCCTCTTCACCGTTCCAGCCAACAGCGGCAGTCACTTCCCCCGCGCCAACAACGCCTGATTCGGTGGCAATTTCGATAATGACGTACTCATTGTGAGTCGTTGAACCATGAGAGGTCTTCGGCAGAATTTCTTTCTTCCGCTCAATCAAGATTAAGTGAGTTCGGACCTCTTTTATCTTCGACATCATTCACCCAATTCCGGTAGCACACGCTTCCAGTTCTCATGGATGATCATGTCCATGATTTTTTCAGGTACTTGCGGCATTCCCGGTGCCTGTGCCACCTGATTGATGTTGCGCAATCCAGCAATAACCTGGTCGACCGAGGCAGAAGGGAAATCTGATCCTAAAAGCAACTTATGGGTCACTCCATACTCCATAGCAGTGATCATGGTGTTCCAATAACGCCAGGGTCGATAATGCACCGCCGAGATATCCGCATAAAGATTTGGGGCCTTGCGCATTAAGACAATGAGGTCGGTCTCCCATGGGTGAGCGATGTGCGCAACGATCATTCGAAGGTTAGGAAAAGCCATACAAATTGGCTCCAGGCCAAGCGGATTTGAAATACTCAAGTTTCCTTTGCTAGGAAAGGTGGTCCCCTGGTGCCAGATAACGGGAATATTCAGTTTTTCGCATAACTCGAAGACGGGCCAATAGCGCTTGTCGCGAGGATCGAAGTGTTGATATGCAGGGCCAACTTTCAAACCTCGTAAACCTAGTTCATGTACCGAACGTTTTAACTCTTCGATATGTCCAGGCTGTGAAGGATCAACCGAAGCCCAACCAATTAATTTCTCTGGATGCTCAGACACATAGTTAGCAATTACTTCGTTGGGGACCCACACTCCGACCGCTTTAGCTTGAAGACCAAAAACTACCGTTCGATCCGCGGTATCTTTACATGCTGCCCAATGCTGTTCGGGGGTTGAATCGTAGGAGTGGAGATCAAGAGATCCCACGTGAGCCTTTCCACCTGACATCTCAAGTTTGACCAGTTTCGATGCAAGCGCCTCAGATGCAAACTCCTCAGCAACGTGGTCGGGATACCACATCACATGGCTATGTACATCAATAATCATTTGTAGCCATATCGTAAACCTGCAGGCGCCACATTTAAGTGGCGTGGAATCTCACAGCGAGTGGTTACGTGTGGCATTCCATAGAATGCACCAACGCGAACATTTGCAGCGAGTGAAAGTAGCGCCAGCGCATCTGCAGGTGCGAGCCCCAAACTCTTTTCAAGCAACTTCATGCTTTGATCAATCGCCGTATAAGAACTCTCTTCGAAATTCTCACCAACACAAAGAACCATTACATGGTCCTCGTTAATTAACCATGGCCATTCAGGTGCAGCGCCGGGAATTAACTCCACCTCGACAGTGACTTCGGCGGGAATCTCAAGACCAACACCAGATATCTCTCCATCACCTTGTGCAGCATGTACGTCGCCGATATATAGCAACGCTCCCTTTGCGAATACCGGAAGTAGGATCGATACGCCGCTACGGACAACCGTTTGATCCATATTGCCGCCATGTTTTCCAGCAATTCCGGTAGAGGCACTTTCTAAAGGAGCGGTACCAATGCAGCCGATCATTGGCCTCAATGGCAGAGTGATTTCGGGCGAGAAGACGACACCTTGCGGCGAAACTTCACAGACTCTTCCCAAAGGTTCAGGAACTCTCCCTGGTTTTACCGCTCCCGCATGGGCATGTCCTCCACACCACCCCAGGGCATCGCATTGGATTGAGAGGATATGAACGAGTAAGGCATCTCCTGGTTTTGCACCTTTTATCGCCACCGGTCCCGTTACCGGATTTCCCTTCCCTGGAGTTGGCTTGGGAAGAGGAAAAGCAGTTCCGGTTGGTCTGATGTCCAAGAGCGAACCTGCTCGAGCATCGTGTGTGGAATAGATAATTCGAGAACCTGACTCGACTTCAACAACTGGAGGAAGGTCAGGAGTGAAATTACTCTGTGAATTTTCACGCTCAATTCGGGAAATCATATCTTCGCCCCCTAATTTCATCCGTTATCTGCTTTGACGGTCGCTGCATAGAAATTTTCGATAGCTTCTGCTACCGCCTCAATACTCATCTGCAGTAACTCTTTCCCTAGATCATCAGGGATCGCACCAGGGTTATCACCATAGCCATTCATCTTCTGCCATGAGCCTGCAAGTTCAACGCGCATCGGAGCAATCCACGAATCCCTCTTCGTGGGAGAGTCTTTATCAGGCCATAACGATGCTGGCGGTTTGGGACCCACTAGATGTGGTGCAATCGCTTTAACAATCGCTGATTCGAATGCTCCGGCGTGCCCAGGAACTCGTCCAAAGTCAAATGCATCAGTTTTTTTGATGCGACTCCACGCTACAGACCACCACGAGGCGGCGGCGGCATGAATATTCGTTTGCAAGGCGAGGTCACGAGCGGCTAACTGGAAAATCTCATGATTGCCACCATGGCCGTTGATGAACATGATTTTTCTAAATCCAGACTTCGTCAGGGATCGCCCGATATTCATCAGCACATCAAGAAGGACTTTTGTATCTAGGGAGATAGTCCCGCCAAAAGGTAGGTGATGATCTGAGGACCCAAAAGGCATCGTTGGCGTGACCATGATTGGAGTCTCTTTGGAAACTAAGCCCATAGCGGAGCGAGTGATGTGCTCAACTTGCAGAGTGTCTGCCCAAACCGGCAGGTGTGGTCCGTGTTGCTCGATCGCTCCAATTGGAACGATAACTACTCCACCATTCGCTGCGAACTCTTTGATTTGCTCTCGATTATTCTCGGCAAAGAGACGTGAAGTCATTTATACCTCCGGGATGGCAGTGGAATCTGAATTGAATGATTGGAGTAATGTTGAATCAGTCCG
>JBJTHM010000030.1:0-12804 GCA_046094465.1 Rhodoluna sp.
GCGATTGGATCTTTTACTTTTCTTTGACGCAAACCAAAAGCAACGTTTTCAAGAATCGTCATGTGAGGAAACAATGCATATGACTGAAACACGGTGTTTACCGGTCGCTCATGGGGTTTGGTATCGGTCACGTCAGTGCTGCCTATAAAGATACGACCTTCAGTGGGGCTTTCTAGACCTGCAACCAATCGAAGTGTGGTTGTCTTACCACAACCCGAAGGACCGAGTAGCGCAAAGAACTCTCCCGCTGGAACCTTGAGGTTTAACTCCTCAATTGCTACAAACCCTGGAAACTCTTTTCTGATGTCCTTTAGTTCAAGGTCTTGGCCTCGAGCGATAAACTCCTTGGCCACTAAGCTCCCAACTTGATTTTCTGGAACTCTTTTGTAAAGGTTTGCTCTTCCTTACCTTCGAGCGCTCTGAAAGCCTGCGTCTTTGACAAGAATTCCTCCGATGGGAAAATCAACTGGTTTTCAGCCAAAGCAGGATCAATCTTGAGAGCTTCTTCTTTTGCGCCAACAACAGGTGTGATGTAGTTCACGTAAGCTGCTAGAACAGCGGCGTTGTATGGGTCGTAATAGAAGTTCATTAGCTTTTCAGCGTTCTTCTTGTGAGTTGCTCCCATTGGAATAACGAAGCAGTCCGCAGAAATAGTTCCACCTGAATCAGGCAGAACAAATCCGAACCTGTCATAGCCAGCCTCAGCATTCAACTGAATGATGTCTCCAGACCAAGCAATCGCAACAATTGTGTCTCCATTTACGAGGTCATCTTTGTAGCTGTTTCCCTTGATTCGAGCAATTTGACCTTCACTAACCTTGGCAGCAATAACATCAATAGCATTCATGAATGCATCTTCGGTAAGGCTGCTAGCTTCACCGATCTTGACGCCCTGATCCATCAAAACAATTCCAACGGTGTCGCGCATCTCACTCAAAACTCCGATGCGACCTTTTAGTGCTGGGTTCCAAAGATCCTCAAGAACTCTAGGTTCATCTTTGCCAGTGGCTTCTTTATATGCCTTTTTGTCGTAGGCAAAGCCTGCAAGAATTCCTTGGTAAGGAAGGCTCTTGGTGCGGTCAGGGTCATAGCTAGCACCTAGATACGCCGGCTGAAGATTCTTTTTGTTTGGAAGCTCTGCATCATCAAATGTCTGTACATAACCCAAGTTGATCCAACGTGCAGCCATCCATGATGTTGGGCAAGTTATGTCGGCACCGATGTCTTGACCGAGTGCAAGTTGGTCTTTGACTTTGCCGTAGTAAGAGTCGTTGTCATCGAAGTCTTCCCTATAGGTAACAGTGATTCCGGTCTCTTCTTCAAAAGTTTGCAGAGTCGGATAGTTCCCTGCGTCATCCACGTCGATATAGAGCGACCAGTTACTCCAGACCAAAGTTGGATCAGTATCGCTAACGTCCTTTGCTGGCTTCAGCTCATTTGAACTTGGCGCACAAGCGGCTAACAAAGCAGCCGCCGAAGTTGCCATGGCACCGCCAAGAACTGCTCTTCTGGTTACCTGGTGCTTTAAAGCAGCCTTAACCATCTCGCGTAGTTGTGGGTCTTCTGGAAGGTTTTGGTTCATACCACTATCTCCTAATTGGAAGGGGCCGTCAGACGGCCAAGGACACACCGACTGCGCGATAAGAACGCATTGATAAAAAGTTTGCCATAAAAACGAGTCAATCAAGGGAAAAACCCAATATTCACAAGGGTTTTTTCAGAGACCAGAATAGGCAAAGCCCATAAGGTATTCTCTTAGATGGAAGGGCAAAGAAGCCCCACCCAGAGGAGAATCATGAAGATCGCTGTCCCCGCAGAGATCAAAAACAATGAATTTAGAGTGGCAATCACTCCCGCAGGTGTCCACGAACTCGTGGAGAGCGGTCACGAGGTCTATGTTCAGTCTGGAGCAGGACTTGGATCCAGCATCACAGATGCTGACTACCAAAAAGCAGGAGCAAAAATCCAGCCCGATGCGTCGAGCACATGGTCAATCGCAGACTTGGTGCTGAAAGTCAAGGAACCAATTTCAACTGAGTATCAGTATTTGCACCCAGGTTTGGTTCTTTTCACCTTCTTGCACCTCGCAGCGGATCTAGAGCTCACTAAAGAGCTGATTAATAAAAAAGTAACTGCCATCGCCTACGAGACTGTTCAGACCATAAGCCGTCAGTTACCTTTATTGGCTCCGATGAGCGAGGTGGCAGGACGCCTTTCAGTTCTTGTCGGAGCTCAAACGCTTTTTGCACAAAATGGTGGCCATGGAATCTTGCTTGGAGGGGTTCCAGGAACTAGGCAGGCAAGAGTTGTAGTTCTCGGCGGTGGTGTCGCAGGGACGAATGCAATAGCTATGGCAGTTGGTTTAGGTGCAGAAGTAACCGTTTTGGATACGAACATTAGCCGCCTTCGTGAGTTGGATGCTTTGTATCATGGACGATTGAAAACTCTAGCTAGCAATTCTTTTGAAATAGATCGAGCAGTAACAAATGCAGACCTAGTGATTGGGTCTGTTCTAATTCCAGGCGCTAAAGCTCCAAAGCTTGTGAAGAACGATCTAGTAAAGAAGATGAAACCTGGTTCTGTACTGGTTGACATTGCCATTGACCAAGGTGGTTGCTTCGAGGATTCAAGACCGACTACCCACGAAGACCCTACCTTCAAGGTTCACAACTCCATTTTTTACTGCGTCGCCAACATGCCTGGTGCTGTTGCTCACACGTCAACTTATGCTCTGACCAATGCGACATTACCTTATGCAAAATCGCTGGCAAATAAAGGCTGGCTCGAGGCGGTAAAAGCTGATAGCGCTTTAGCGCTGGGAATGAACACTTTCGATGGAAAACTGGTTAATGAGCCGGTAGCGATTGCGCATTCTCTTGGACTGACTCCTCTGGAGTCGGTTCTTTCATAGCCAGTTGCATCTGTTTTCCTTGAAACCAGCACCTGCCCGGAGGTAGGTCCTGGTTCCATTGATTCCTTGGTAAACCAGCTGAGATGTGCTGTTCAAGGTTACCTTGCCTCAGATAGATAACAGTCTCGAATCTCCTTTGAAGAGCTAACGGCAGAATTGTGCTACTAGAAATTGCGCAAGCAACTTTTTGCCCAGTTGCTAAAGCAACCTCTAATTCGGATTGAGACGGACAATCCAAAACAATATTGAAATCGAATGAGGCCCTCTTGCAGAAAGTAGTTTTTCCGCTTCTACTCCCACCAACAACCAAAACAGATTGATGGGAGAGCTCATTCCAGCCCACCGTAACTAGCCTGTGTTGCAGCGGATCTTCAAACTGACCAAGAATTGAATAATCGGCTAAAAAAGTGTTACCCAACCCAAAAGACCATTCGGCTGAAGCAGCAGAATCAAATTTAGGTTTATCCATATCTGGCAAAATATTTGTCACGGGGAATTCAAACGGAACAACTTTTACCCCCGAGACGGCAATTGCTCTAGATTGTCCTAGGACAACCGATCTCACTGAAGGAACAAGGGCAACTAAATCACCCGGATCTGTGATTCCGAGGGCAAAGCGCAACGGAAGATTTGTAAGCAAGCTTCGAGGAATGCCTGAAAGCGACTGACTTGTTGCGATTAAGTGAACCCCCAGAGATCGCCCTCTTGCAGCAATTGCCTCTAGTGCAGTTAGAGCAACCGGAACGGAGCTGAGAATAGCAGGGAGTTCATCTGCTATCACTAACAATCTAGGCATATCGGTCTCAGCAATACTTGATTTTCTAAGAGCTGCTAACTTTTGCTCTCGCAGAAGAAGCTCTCCTTGAAGATAGAGCCAGAAACGCTCGTGGCTGGCTGGCTCCAAGTCAGTAATTAAAACCAAGGTTGATGGATGTCTAGCTACCTGCCGCAATGCCGCTCCCCCTTTGAAGTCAATAAGAACAAGTCGCACTTTGGAGCTGTCCCCGCTGGACATTAGTGAACAGGTGATGAGTTTGAGCAACTCGCTTTTCCCAGCCCCAGTCGCCCCCACAATAAGTGCATGGGGCCCATCTCTAGCTAAATCAAACTCGAGATCAGAATTTTCTGAAACCCCGCACCAAAATGGCAGAGCGCCAGTCATCTTTGATTTGTAGTACTTGGCGGCAAGCTCGATTCCCTTCTTTGCTACTTCTCGATTAGCAACTTCCCTAGTTAGGTAATCAAAAATGTAGTCACTGAGATGCTCTCTTAGAAATAGACCTGTTTTTGGTAAGAGTTGGTCTCCGATTGCAACTGCCATCGGATGAAGCCAAACCGGTTGATCGGAATAATCTAAATCGGGCTCTTTCTTTCTCTTCCTAACCACCACCGAAGTCACATATCCAGAAACTAGAGACAAGAGTGCAAATAATGCGAACTGCCACATTCCAGTCAGCCAGGCCATCAACAGAGCGATGACAAGCGCTGGGAGAAAAGCAATTATTCGCATTGATTGATAATTACAAACAATTCTTAAAAAGGAACTGCCCGCTCTCGATTGTGGAGAACGGGCAGCCTTGAAGCAAAACTTTAGTCGCCGATGTAACTCATCACATGCTTGATTCTTGTGTAGTCCTCAAAGCCATACATGGATAGGTCTTTACCGTAACCTGAGTGACGGAATCCCCCGTGAGGCATTTCTGCCGCTAGTGGAATGTGAGTATTAATCCAGACACAACCAAAATTCAATCCCTTAGCAAAGCGCAACGCTCTGGTGTGATTCGAAGTCCAGACTGATGAAGCAAGTCCATACTTGACATCGTTTGCCCACTTCATGGCTTCGTCATCGCTGGTGAATTTTTGAACGGTAACCACTGGCCCAAAAATCTCGCGCTGAATGTGTTCATCTTGCTGATTTAGTCCAGTTAGAACTGTAGCCTCGTGGAAATAGCCCTTACCTTCGATGGCCTTTCCTCCGACAGCTATAGATGCGTGATCAGGCAGGCGGTCAATGAAACCTGTGACCTGAGCAAGTTGGTTTACGTTGTTTACAGGGCCAAACAGAATGTCATCACGACTTGGGTCACCAGTTTTTGCATTAGCCTTAACCTCTTCTACCAGTAGCGAAACAAATTCGTCATGCACGCTTTCGTGAACAAGAATGCGAGTTGCGGCTGTACAGTCCTGGCCAGCGTTGAAATATCCTGCAACAACTATTTGGGCAACAGCCTTCTGCAGATCTGCATCGGGGAAAACAATAACCGGGGCCTTGCCACCAAGTTCTAGATGGACTCTTTTCAAGTCAGCTGCGGCACTCTTGGCAACTTCCATACCAGCTCTTACAGAGCCAGTGATTGATACCATCTGCGGGATCTCATGCTCTATCATCGCCCTACCGGAGTCACGGTTACCGGTGACCACGTTGAAAACTCCAGCTGGTAAGAATTCACTGGCAATTTCTGCAAGTAGGAGTGTAGAAGTTGGGGTTGTGTCTGAAGGCTTAATGACAACAGTGTTTCCCGCAGCTATTGCAGGCGCAAATTTCCAAGTTGCCATGTTTAGTGGGTAGTTCCAAGGAGTAACCTGGCCAATAACTCCAATAGGTTCACGTCTTATCGATGAAGTGTGATCCTTGGCATACTCGGCAGTGGCACGACCCTCAAGATTTCTAGCCGCGCCTGCGAAGAAGCGGATTTGATCTACGGAAACCATTACTTCATACTCCACGAGTGTGCTTCGAGGCTTCCCGGTGTTTTCTGATTCGACATCTGCCATCTCTTCGGCTCTTGCCTCTAGAGCATCAGCAATTCGGAATAAAGCTAGTTGGCGTTCGCTCGGGGTGGTTTGACTCCAGGTTTCAAAAGCTTTGTCCGCGGCCTTGTAGGCGACATCTATGTCCGCATCACCAGAAACTGGTGCTTTGGCGTAAACCTCGGCTGTAGCGGGGTTTATGACATCTGAAGTCTCGCCTGATTTAGCGCTTACGTACTGACCATTTACAAAATTTTTCAGTTCGCGAACTGACATTTTAGGAACTCTCCTTCGAGCCATCTAAGGTTATTGGAGCTAACAGCTCCTGCGATAACACTATTACACAGACTAAGTTTTGAAACAATCCGTAGCAATTTTGCCAATATAGATAAGGATTCAGTATCAAATTGGTAAAAATAGTGCGATTTCACCACCAAAATAGCCACTTTTGTGGCAAAATCGAAGCATGTCTAGAACAGACCGTGCTAAAGCATCTCAGCTCGATGATGTCTCAAAGGAAATTCTCGAGCAACTTCAGCACGACGGGCGCAAACCCTACAGCGAGATCGCCAAGATTGTTGGGCTCAGCGAAGCTGCAGTTCGCCAGCGCATGCAGAAAATGACTGATTCAGGAATCATGCAGGTCGTGGCTGTAACTGATCCACTTCAGCTAGGTTTTTACCGCCAAGCCATGATTGGCATACGCTGCACCGGAGACATGACTTCAATCGCCGATGCCCTATCAGCGATGCCTGAATGTGACTATGTGGTTATGACCGCGGGATCTTTCGACATTCTGGTTGAAGTTGTGGTTGAAAATGATCAGGACCTGATTGATGTTCTGAACACAAAAATTCGATCCCTACCCGGCGTCATCGCAACAGAGACTTTTGTTTACCTAAAACTCCACAAGCAGTTCTATAACTGGGGTGTTAGATAAATGGAAAAAGTTTTGAATCAAATGATTCAAAGTGGATTGCCAATCGGCAATTCAAAAGTGCAACACAAATTAATGTAAAGAGTGATATCAAATGGCAACCAAGGAGAGCATAGCCCGAAAGCTTGCCGCGGCCCTAAAGCCAGGTAAGGCTCCGGCATCACAGCCGGCCGAAGCAAAAGCCGACCACGCCACCCCGCTTCTTGACGCTCGTAGAGCAGGCAAAGAAGCAACCCCAGAAATGTTGCAGCGGGCAGCAAAAGATAATCTTTTCCTGCACTTCACGCGACACAGTCCATTCCAAGCCGGTGAGATGCCAATCATCACCAGAGCTGAAGGACATCATTTCTGGGATCAAAACGGAAAGAAGTACTTCGATGGAATATCATCGTTGTTCTCAGTTAACGCGGGCCACGGTCGCGCTCGACTAGCTGAGGCAGCTGCTAAGCAAATGAAGCAGCTGGACTACTTCCCAATCTGGTCGCATGCACACGCTCCAGCTATTGAGTTAGCGGAACGCGTTCTATCGTATGCACCAAAGAGTCTGAGTCGAGTTTTCTTTACCACCGGTGGTGGTGAAGCGAATGAGACCGCTTGGAAACTGGCAAAACAGTATTTCAAAATGACAGGTAAACCTACTAAGCACAAGGTGCTAACCAGGGCGATTGCTTACCATGGCACTTCGCATGGTGCTCTTTCGCTTACTGGAATTCCTGCCATGAAGAAAATGTATGAGCCGCTGGTTCCTAGCACTTTCCGTGTTCCAAACACCAACTGGTACCGCGCGCAAGACCACTTCGAAAACGAGGAAGAGTTTGCGATGTGGGCTGCTAACCGTGTCGAAGAAATGATTCTTTTCGAAGACCCAGACACTGTTGCCGCCTTCTTCCTTGAGCCGGTTCAGAATTCCGGTGGTTGCTTCACCGCACCAAAGTCCTACTTCAAGCGCGTTCGCGAGATCTGCGATAAGTATGATGTCTTACTGGTAGCGGATGAAACAATCGATGGTTTTGGTCGAATTGGCACGATGTTCGCCAGCGAGTTCTATGAACTTGAGCCGGACATGCTTGTTTGCGCTAAGGGAATCACCTCAGCCTATGCTCCACTCGGGGCCTTGCTGCTGAGCGAGAAACTCTTTGAGCCTTTCAAGCATGGAAAGAACATCTTCTCCCACGGTTACACCTTTGCTGGACACCCGGTATCTTGTGCTGTTGCTCTGGAGAATCTAGACATATTCGATGAGGAAGACCTAGTGGGCAACGTAAGAAGAAACTCCCCAGCATTCCGTAAAACCTTGGAAAAACTGATGGATCTGCCAATTGTTGGAGATGTTCGTGGCGAAGGCTATTTCTTTGCTATCGAACTTGTCCGCGACAAGGATACTCGAGAGACCTTCAATGACGAGGAATCCGAGCGCTTGTTGAGGGAGTTCCTGAGCATCGACCTATATAACAGTGGCCTCTACTGTCGCTCCGATGACAGAGGCGACCCAGTAGTGCAGCTAGCTCCGCCTCTGACTATTGGTCCGAAAGAGTTTGATGAGCTTGAACAGATCCTTCGCAAGAGCCTTTCTCAGGCAAGCGAATTGTTTGAGTTGATGTAGTTCGCTCCTACGAAAAACTTGGGCCTGGTTCTCTCCACAGAGAGCTGGGCCCAAGTTTTTAATCTGTATGCTACAGATTATGGAATCTCCGCTCTGGATAGATCTTGATTCGCCCATTGGTCGAATTAGAGTCTTTGAAAATAACGGAAAGATAAGTTCAGTTCACATCGCTGTCTCAAAACCAAAAGCGAATCCTCCACACCCAACTGCCTTGCTCAAAAAAACAAAACAACAGATTGAATCCTATTTCGCTGGCAAACTCAGCAAGTTTGATTTGCCGATTGACCTTTCTAACGGAACAGATTTTCAGCAGGCGGTTTGGCGGGAGATAGCAAAGATAGGCTTTGGAAAAACGCTAAGTTACTCAGAGATAGCCAAAACTGTCGGTAAACCGAAAGCTTCTAGGGCCGTTGGTGGAGCTGTTGGGGCCAACCCAATTCCACTAATTGTGGGTTGCCACAGAGTACTTGGAGTATCTGGGAAAGTTACGGGATATTCAGGAGGTAAGGGAATTCCTACTAAACTTTGGCTTTTGAAACACGAGGGCATCAAAGCTAAAGATGCCTGAATTGGTTCTGAAATACCCAGACGGGAAGATACGTTGTCACTGGCCCGGTAAAGATGAACTCTACACCCATTATCACGACACAGAGTGGGGAGTTCCCGCTACTGGTGATGATGAAATGTTTGAGCGTATATGTTTGGAAGGCTTCCAGGCCGGTTTATCCTGGATCACAATCCTGAAACGCCGAGAAGGTTTTAGAAAGGCCTTCAAAAACTTTGAGATAGCTAAAGTTGCCCGACTAAGTGATAGCTACGTTGAAAAACTTATGCTCAATCCGGAGATTATTCGAAACCGTGCAAAAATCATCAGCAGCATTAGCAACGCAAAATTGACTTTGGGCTTGCAGAAACAAGGAATCAGTATCAGCGAATTGGTCTGGAGTTTTGCGCCAAAAATAAAAACCCTACCGAATAGTGAATTCGAGTGGCGAGCAACGTCAGTGGAGTCAGATGCATTGAGTAAAGAACTCAAGAGCCTTGGCTACAGTTTTGTTGGCTCAACAACTATGTATGCGCTGATGCAGGCCACAGGGCTAGTGAATGACCACGCACCTGGCTGCTTTCGCAGGAAAGAACTCAGCTAGGAGCTCTTGACCTGCCTGTAGACCCCGATTCCGACATAAACTGCACCACAAATCAAACACAGAGGTAAAAGAACTCCGAGGCAGAAATAGGAAATAGATAGTGAGATTTTTGTAACCTGTAGTGCCAGATTGTCTCTCAGTTGACAGGTTGAGGTTTCATAATTGCAATCATTTATCACATAGGGAAAACTAAAGCAAAATGTGAGATAAGGAATCAGTACAGCAATCCCTAATATCCACATCGCATACTTAAGCCCTCTTTGAGTTTTTGTTATCGGACGTCTATTTCTGTCCAGCACTCCATAACGCACCATATCAGGCTAGCAAAGACCCTAAAGTTTCTCCGAAGTGAGCAAAACAATCTTTCTTCCTTCCACTTCCAGTCCTAGACCGAGGGATTTTGCCAGTTTCTTTAAATCATTAATCGTCTCAGGGGTCTTCTTGGCCCTGACAAAAGCGCCGACCAACTCTCCCTTTGCTTTCTTATTGAAATGATTGAGAGCTTTTCGTTCACCATCAGTCTCAGCTACCACCTCAACCCAAAATGAATCAATGTTTTGAGGTATTGGAGATAACTCAACATAACTTTTGGAACGAAGATCAATTACTGGAAAATCAACCAACCTAGCCCATGCAGCCAGCTGACTTTCCTGCCAAAGTTTCTTGAGATCTAATCCTGGCAACCTAGTCTCTGCCGATAAGCGATACCAAGGAATGCGATCTGTTGAGGAGATTAGTCCAAATAGAGCACTCTGCATGAGAACATGCCTTCGCATCATTTCAACTTCAGATTCTCCAAAGGTAGCAGCATCTATTGCTTTGTAAAGAGTTCCTGAATATCGCAGGTAGGCCGGCATTGTCGGTGCATTTGGTATAGCCAGATTGCTTTCAATATCACCAAGTTGTTTAGGCGAGAGCTTCAGAGCCCTTTGTGCTAACTCAACGTTTTGAGAGAGTTCAAGGAGTTTGGCTAGGACTTTATCTCGAGCCTCATTGAGCTGACCATAACTGAGATGAACCTGCTGAATTGTCAGATTTGAGCCGCCAATTTGCTTAGTTTCACTCGGTGGTAGAAGTAATAGCACCAGACAAGCCTAAACTTGAATAATGGTCAAACTAACAAAGATTTACACAAGAACTGGCGACGAGGGTCTAACAGGACTTAGCGATTTTTCCAGAGTCCGGAAAACCGACCCCCGCATTGAAGCCTACGCAGACGTTGATGAAGCGAACTCGGCAATCGGTGTTGCGGTTGCTCTAGCCCAAAATGAATTTGATGAGAAAACACTGCATCTGCTTTCCCAAATTCAAAATGACCTTTTTGATCTAGGAGCAGACCTGTCAAACCCACTAAGTGAACACTACGAGTATGAACCACTTAGAGTAGACGCTGTTTGGGTAGACGCCCTAGAGACCGCTATTGATAAATACAATTCTCAGCTAGAAAAACTTGATTCGTTCATTCTGCCCGGTGGATCTGGACTCGCAGCCGGGCTTCACCTAGCAAGAACAGTGGTTAGAAGGGCGGAGCGAGCCACCTGGCACGCAATCGAACACTATGGCACAGAGCCTGCCAAGAAAGGCAACGCAAACGGTGGAGTAAACATTATTGCCGCTCGCTATCTAAACCGACTGAGTGATCTTCTTTTCGTTCTTGCTCGTTACGCAAACTTGAAACATGGCGGAGATGTGAAGTGGGTTCCAGCCGCAAACAGGCGGACCCCTCCAGAAAAGCGCCGTCCAGAAACTGATTAAAGCGAAATGCCTCAGGAAAAACCTGAGGCATTTTCTTTATCTAGTCTCTAAGCCAACTGGGCAGCTCTTGCCACGATGGTCACCACGTCATGTTCGACAGAAAGAAACCCGTCATCAGCGGTTGCCTTGATTGCCTCACCACTTGGCAGGGTGATTCTAACCTCACCTGAACCAAGGATTGCCAGCATGGGCTCATGTCCTGGTAGCAGACCAATCTCTCCTTCGACAGTCTTAGCGATTACCATTTTGGCATCGCCAGACCAGACAGCTCGGTCAGCTGCCACTAGATCAACTCGAAGAGTCTTCTCGCTCATGCTTACTTAGTTTCTGCCTGAATCTTGGCCCATTGACGCTCCACGTCTTCTAGACCACCGACGTTGAAGAATGCCTGCTCAGCCACGTTGTCAAAATCACCGTTGGCAATCTTTGAGAATCCTTCGATGGTCTCCTTTAGCGGAACAGTTGAACCAGCAACACCGGTGAACTTGGTTGCCATGTAGGTGTTTTGAGATAGGAACTGCTGAATACGACGCGCTCTGGCGACAGTAATCTTGTCTTCTTCGCTCAATTCTTCAACACCTAGGATTGCGATGATTTCTTGAAGTTCCTTATTCTTCTGCAGAATCTGCTTAACCTTGGTTGCGGTCTCGTAGTGGTCCTTAGAAATGAATCTAGGGTCCAAGATACGAGATGTTGAGGTTAGCGGATCCACAGCTGGGTATAGACCCTTAGAAGCAATTTCACGGCTTAGCTCTGTGGTTGCATCCAAGTGAGCGAAGGTGGTTGCCGGGGCTGGGTCAGTGTAGTCGTCAGCTGGAACGTAAATAGCCTGCAGAGAAGTAATTGAGTGACCTCGTGTTGAGGTAATTCTCTCCTGCAAGATACCCATCTCGTCAGCAAGGTTTGGCTGGTATCCCACAGCTGAAGGCATACGACCTAGCAGAGTGGAAACCTCAGAACCTGCCTGAGTGAAACGGAAGATGTTGTCGATAAACAAAAGCACATCTTGCTTCTGAACATCACGGAAGTACTCAGCCATAGTTAGAGCGGAAAGAGCAACACGCAAACGGGTGCCCGGTGGCTCGTCCATCTGTCCGAAGACCAGTGCGGTCTTGTCGATAACACCTGACTCAGTCATTTCGTCGATTAGGTCGTTACCTTCGCGGGTACGCTCACCGACACCTGCGAACACTGACACACCATCGTGATCTTCTGCCACGCGGTAAATCATTTCCTGAATCAAAACGGTCTTACCAACACCAGCACCACCGAAAAGACCAATCTTTCCACCACGAACGTATGGGGTTAGTAGGTCAATAACCTTGATACCTGTTTCAAACATTTCGGTCTTTGACTCAAGCTGGTCAAATGACGGTGGGTTGCGGTGAATCGGCCAACGTTCCTTGACCTCAATCTTCTCCCCCGGTGTGCCATTTAGCACGTCGCCGACTACGTTAAAGACTCGACCCTTGGTGACATCACCGACTGGAACAGAAATTGGAGCGCCTGTGTCAGCAACAGACTGACCTCTAACCAAACCGTCGGTAGGTTTTAGCGCAATTGCACGAACCAGGTCATCACCCAAGTGTTGAGCGACTTCGAGAGTCAGGGTTGAAGTCTCACCGTTTAACGTGATTTCTGTAGTTAGCGCGTTGTAGATGCCAGGGATGCCGTCATGTGGGAACTCGATGTCCACCAC
>JBJTHM010000031.1:0-3725 GCA_046094465.1 Rhodoluna sp.
GCATGAGAAACCTGTTGGACCTGCGATTGCGCTCTTGGTTAGTGGCGGGCATTCATCGATATTGAAGTTGGAATCACTCACTGGTTCATATGAGCAGTTAGGTCGAACTTTGGATGATGCAGCGGGGGAGGCCTTCGACAAGGTCGCCAGACTTCTTGGTCTTGGGTTTCCAGGTGGCCCGCTCATAGATCGCGAAGCAAAGTCAGGGAAAGTTGCAATCGATTTCCCGCGAGGGATGACGGCGGCAAAGGACCAGGTCGATCATCGCTTCGACTTCTCATTCTCGGGACTTAAGACGGCAGTCTCTCGCTACCTCAAAGCAACACCTCAATACCAGCGAGCCGATGTGGCCACTTCGTTTCAAGAAGCGGTTGTTGATGTGCTCACCATGAAATCGATTGATGCTTGTAAAGCGAGTGGAATCGAGACCTTACTTATCGGTGGTGGAGTGGCGGCAAATTCACGGCTTCGCGAGCTGGCAGGTGAACGCGCTAAGAAAGCCGGACTCGAATTGCGCATTCCACCTGCACCGCTCTGCACTGATAACGGTGCGATGGTGGCAGCACTAGGTGCACAGTTGGCTTCTGATGGGTTGCCTCCCACAGAACTTGGTATTGCCGTTGATAGTTCTGTGAGTATTTCAGTTATCAGTTTCTAAACTTTAGAGACAGTAGGGTGGTACCTTGATAAGATTTTCTTCTCATCTTGATGAAAAGTGGAGTCTCTCATGAGAGCTTTTGCGGGCTTGGCGTAAAGTGAATAAGAACGGCATACTTTGGCCGTGCGTCCTCGTTCCATATTCTCAATCATTTCAGTGCTGTTGCTTCTGATCTCTTCTTCGCTTGCCGCTTCCGCTTCTTCATTGGTGGATGATGTGTGGGTTCCACCGAATTTTCCGAAGCAGGGGTATGTCAACGTTACCTTTGCGGATAACAGTGGCGTCCTTATGGGCGCAGGCGCCCCACATCTTGAATGGCGAAATGGAAAGAGTGGTTCAGAATCTTTACAGATACTTTGTACCGGTTTGGATGATCCTCGGTGCAGCAAGACAACCGGCAAGTTCATCTATTTCACTCGTCTGGTCGCCTGTAGCGACACAAACCGCGTCGATTGCATCGAGAGTCTTTCGGCAATACGTAACGGGGTAGAAGTTCAAGGCGTAGAAAGAGAAGTTTTCCCCAAGGTCGTTCGCACTAAGTACCTCGCCGATGCCAGCAAAAGTCTTCCTCTTGCCTCATCAGGTGCTCTGTGGAATTTTCCAAGTATTGGCCATCCAGGCGGTGAAGATTTCTTCGTCAATGCCGTGCTATCTGGTTCTAAAGAGTCGAATGCCAGCCAGTTCAAGACGGATGGCATCTCGATAACCGTTTCAGCAGTCGACCTTCGAAAGACAACGAAGGATGATGGCTCGAGTTACGTCCTTGAAAATTCAAGACCTGCAGATGGGACATTTCTAGGAGCGGTGGGAATTTATCCACCATATGAAGATGAACAGTATCTATGCGTCATGAGTGGAGATGGTCTCTGTGCGAATCGTCGGGCGCTTCCTGCCGGTCTTGGTTTCAAAATGACGCTTCGACTTTCTTCATCACCGTCAGGCTGGCTCCATGGTCGTATCGGCGATGGAAATCTCGCAATCTCGCCACTAGAGGGGCAGAGCGGGATTCGCCTTTCGGTTGAGGGAAGTAGCGTGCGAGTAGCAAGCCTCGGTTTCGCATATCCGTGGAAAGAAATCCCGACGGAAATTCAAACCAAATACAACTCGGGTGAATTCACTAACCAGTCGAAACTTCCAACGATTGGTTGTCGGTGGTGTTCGGAGGATCCACTGATCAATACCCTCGTGAGCAATCCACTTGCATATGGTCAGGATGCTTTTCAAGAGTTGAGTGCATGGACGGCGCTCAGAAAAGATACCGCAGATGCAGATCTCAATACATGGTCTGTGAGAAGTCTTTCAGAATTCGAAATGGAAGATGCAATCGGGTGTTTTGCTAAGAAGGGACAAGTCAGTGGATTTGTTTCCACTAATGCAACTGTCTACTCCGCAGGTCCACCGAAATTGATCAAAGGAAGTCTTGATTATCAAGTTGCTGCGCCCCATTTTCAAAGCGATGGAGCTGAACTGCTTGGTCGCTACCGTTTGATTGTTCGCTCAGAAGTTGCACGCTGTGTCTATGGATTTTCGGCAGCCCCGGTAAGCGCTCGTGTCACGGTGACTTCGGCGGATGGTGGTAGCCAGATAGCGACCACCAGCGTCACAGAGCGGAATGGATGGATTTCGCTATCTGCCGATAACTTCACCTTCTCAAGTCCCGTCATTAAAGTGAAGCTTGAGCAGAAAGTTGAGCCAACAACAACTCCTACCCCTGTTGCCAGCCCATTACCTGTGGTCGTATCGCCATCTTCTACTCCCGAAGCATCGAAACCAAAGACAAAGAATGCGATTGTCTGCGTCAAAGGTAGCTCCACCAAGCGAGTAAGTGGCAAGTCGCCCAAGTGCCCTAAAGGTTTCAAACTCAGGGCTTAACTCGCTCGAAATAGCAAGAAACTCACAGACTCAAAGTATTCACATTGGTCGCCTAGCCGTGAGAAGATATGCGTTATGACGCATATTGTTCGAGGGTGCCTTGGCGAGTGGTCTTTCACGAAGACGTGGTTTCATGGTCAAAGAGTCTTGATTCAAAGGAAAAGCTGAGCATGGATATAGCGATTGAAGCGCTACGAGACCTTGGACCTGGACTCGGTCGTCCATTGGTGGATCAAGTCAAGGGATCTCAATTCAAGAATATGAAGGAATTAAGACCCCTAGGAACAAGTTTGCGATGTCTCTTTGCCTTTGACTCCTCAAGGCAGGCGGTCGTTCTAGTTGCTGGTGACAAAAAAGGAAATTGGCGCAGTTGGTATCAAAACAATATTTCTCTGGCAGATTCACGCTTCAGGGAGCACCAATTCATGATGAATCGAGAAGGCCAATGACGCGATGGATTACGTATGAAGATTATCGTAAAGATAATCCTTTGAAGCGCGAAGATAGGCGAAAGGGTTTGACTCGTATTTTCGACGCTCTTGAGGGTGTTAAGTTGGCGGAGTTGAGAAAAGCTAAGAGATTGACTCAGGTTCAAATGGCGAAGAAACTGAAGATTGATCAATCTAATGTCTCTCGAATCGAGCGAGGTTCGTTTTCTAAGGTAGAACTTCGAACGCTACGTCGTTATGTAGAGGCGATGGGGGGCGAGCTAGAGATACGAATCCGAATCAATGATTCCTCGCAGCAGCTGATTGATTCCGAATATGAAGAAAAGTGGGCCAGAAAGTTGGCTCGCGAATCAAAGTCTCTGTCTGTCGAAAAGTCTGTAGCAAGGCGAGCCAAAGGAAAGAGCTCGCGCCGAGCCAGCGTCGCCAAGTCTCGCGGTAGGTCCAAAGCCCGAAAGCGAGTCCATTAGCGCTCTGTTCGGGTGACCCTCTCATTGCTATCGGGGGACCTCGCCACCCCCCCCTAGCAACGAGAGGGGGGCCGCATCGGACCCCGCCCACGCTCGATTTGAGGTTCGGGAATACGCCCCCTAGGGTTCGCGTTGGCACTCGCGGGCTGACACTGCTAACGGCCCCAAGAAGTGAAACCCGTTCAATCACGAACGAGTAGACGAGTAATGACGAGTAATGAAGGAGCGAAACGATGGCCATTGCCATTAAGCCACTTGAAGATCGAGTCGTAGTAAAGC
>JBJTHM010000032.1:0-3052 GCA_046094465.1 Rhodoluna sp.
GCGCCTAGAGTTGGTATCGCAGGATATGGCCTAGCGGGACGTTATTTTCATGCTCCATTTCTTAAGGCAGCTGATTTCGAAATTGTAGGTGCGCTCACGACAAAACCAGAGCGCAAAGCAGCAGCCATTTCAGATTTTCCTGAGATTAGCGTGGTTGAAAGTATTGAAGAGTTACTTAAGCTGAATCTCGATCTATTAGTAGTGGCATCTGCAAATAGTGCACACGCTTCTCAAGCCATATCCGGTCTAAAAGCGGGTGTGCCAGTTGTAGTTGATAAACCAATGGGGCGAACGCTTAAAGAGACAAAAGAAATTGTTGACTTCTCAAAGCAGGTAAATGTTCCAGTTACGACTTATTTCAATCGTAAGTGGGATAGTGATGCCTTGACTATTAAGAAAATTATTAAAGAAGGAATCCTAGGAAATATTTTTAGACTGGACTCGAGATTTGAAAGATATAGACCGGACCTAAACCCTGAATCTTGGCGCGAAAACCAAAGTGCAATTGAAGGGGGAGGAAATCTTTTAGATCTTCAACCCCATTTGATATCTACCGCATTAGATTGGTTTGGCCCAGCAAAGTTAATTACTGCCTCTGTTCGTTCCCTACGGGGTGGATCAGATGATGATGCAACATTAGTTTTAAAACATGAAAGTGGTGTTGACTCATATCTATCAGTAAGTTCAATAAATGCGGCGCCAGGACCAAGAATTAGAGTTACTGGAGACAAGGGTTCCTTGGTAATAAATGAAATAGATCCGCAGGAACAGCTTCTAAAGTCTGGCAAGGCTCCGAAAAATGGTAAGTGGTCAGATAGCACAAAGACTGAAGCATTTTTACACTTGGGGGATAAAGTAATTTCCTACCCAAGTATTGATGGTAATTATTCTTTATTTTACATGCAGATAAAACAAGCTCTGTCAGGCGGAGATTGGCCCGTAACTACCGATGAAGCTCTTAGTGTGGCTGAAATTATCGACCGGGCACGAGAAATTTCATTTAGGTAGCATGGATTTTGATTGCATTGTTATTGGTGCTGGCTTATCAGGCTTAACTGCAAGTAGGAAATTAGAGAAGTACGGTAAATCAGTACTTTTACTTGAATCATCCAAACAGGTTGGCGGCAGAGTAACAAGTGATTTCATTGATGGATATATTTGTGATCGAGGGTTTCAAGTCATTAATCCAAAGTATCCACAGGTAGCAAAGAGCGGGGTAATAAATAAATTAGATTTTAAAAAAATATCGAGCAAGATAAGAATTGATGAGTTAAATCTAAATATCGGATATTCATTGGGATCGTTATCAAATAAAATTGGTTCAGCAAGTGAGAAACTGCAATTTATAAATTTTGTATTTAGCAAAAAAGTATCAAATTCTAGAGAGTTTGGTATGTATGTAAATAGATTTTCAAATCTATATCAATCCGCCCTAGAGCCGTTCTTATCCGGGGTGGTATTGACAGATCCACGACAAATTGCTGCCGATGTAGTTCAGGAGATATTGCAAAGTTTTGTGAAATCCCTACCAGGTGTTCCAGCATTTGGAGTTGGAGAGTTTCCTAAAGCTCTTTCAAAACCGATAAAAAATCTTGCATTAAGTGAAAAAGTTGAGAGCATTACAACTAACTGTGTAAATACCAGTAAAACAAGTTATCAGGCAAGGTATATCGTGGTTGCAACAGACTCAATCTCTGCCTCAAAATTAGTTACTAATCTGAGCACGCCACAAACGCTATCTAGCATCACCTCTTACTTTTCAACTGACGAAAAAATATCTAACCCCAAAAATATTGTGGTTTCAAAAAATTCTAAACTGGTCAACTCAATTGTTATGAGCGAGGTATCTGAAAAGTATGCACCAGTTGGCAAGAGCCTAGTTTCAGCTACCTCATTAACTAACATAACTGAAAAAGATTTTAAAGGTGAGCTTGGAAAATTATGGCACACCAATACGAGTAGCTGGCAGAGTGTTGCTAGGTATGAAATTCAGCATTCACTGCCACTACATTTACCAGGTAGGAAAAAAGTAAGTAAATTGCAGATCAATGACTGGTTATTTGTGATTGGAGACCACATGGGAATTCCTTCACAACAAGGTGCCATGAATACTGGTGAATTAGTTGCAAACAAAATTAATCAACTAATGCAGTAAGTGCAGCTGAAACATGCTGGTAGCTGGTTTATTCCTGAAAGAGTTTATTGATCCACAAATTCCATGGCTGCACCTAGATATTGCAGGCCCTGCCTTTAACACCGGCAAAGCACATGGCTACATCCATATCAACAAAACTGCTACGGCAATTGGGATCGCGAGTAATCCGCCAACCAGACCAAGTGGCGATGTGCCAAGCAGGGCCGCGACGATGGTTACTAGGCCGGGGATAGCGAGAAAACGGCGCAAGATAGTTGAGATCATTCATCCTGTCTATGCGGAGATTGCAGCGTTCGCTGCGATTGCTTTGGGCAAATCCCGGGCTGCAGGAGCCTTGATCAGTGCTACGGTCCAGAGCGTGGGAGTCCAGGCATGAGCTATCGATTAGTTTTACGCAAAGGTTCATTGGAGGCCGTTACTGCAGAGATAGTTTCGCAGCATTTTTCACCCTGTTGGCAATTGTGTTTGGGGAATTTAGAGCATAGGCTTTCGCCAACGAATTAAACAAGAAGGAGTAACCAGTGAAATCAAAGAGTTCAATTCTTACGGTTTCGATCGCGACTTTGGCGTTACTGCTAGGGATAGTTTCGCCAGCGCATGCAGATTGGAAAGCAGATCTTGTCACTAAGGGAACGCTTACAAATTGTATTGATCCCGAGTACCCGCCAATGGAGTACTACGCAAATGGATCTTCAGGAAAGATCATCGGATTTGATGCTGATTCTTCAGCAGCACTTGCAAAAGAATTAAAGGTAAAGATCAAGCAAATTGCCACATCATTTGATGGTCTTATTCCTGCACTCGTAGCTGGTCGCTGCGACATTGTGTGGACTGCGCTTTATCTAAGCAATAAGCGTTTAGCTGTTGCAGATGGAGTTCCTTACCTTGAAACAGGTC
>JBJTHM010000033.1:0-4593 GCA_046094465.1 Rhodoluna sp.
GAAGTTATTCTTCGCCACGCACTGAGAAACGCAATGATTCCGTTGACTACACTGATCGCCTTCGACATCGCGGGTATCGTCGGTGGAGCGATTATTACGGAAAGCGTTTTTGGTTGGCGTGGTATGGGAAGCCTTGCAAACGAGGCAATTCAGTCCCAAGACCTCAACCTGCTGATGGGTACATTCAGCATCACTGCTTTCCTAGCAGTTATGGCTACTTTGGCAGCAGACCTTATCTATACAGCACTTGACCCACGAATCAGAATCAGAAAGTAGAAAGATCGATGGCGAAACTTCCCTTTATGAAGAAAAAGAACTCTCAAACCATTGAGAGTAACGAAACTGGTAGCGAGAACATTGAATTCCAAGGTCTCAGCCAGGGCCAGATTATTCGTAAGCGTTTCTTTCAGCACAAGCCTGCCGTTGCTGGTTTGATCTTTATGATCCTGTTTACAATCTTTGTTTACTCAGCATCAGGTATTCACCTAGGAACTGAAAGTATGAAGTTCACCTTCCAGGGCTGGTGGAAGTTCTCGCACGAGGACCTTCTCCCTCAGGGACCTTGTGCCTCTGGATGCCCAAGTTCCGAGCACCCTTTTGGCCAGTTGCCTAACGGTCGTGACTACTTCGCACTTGTTATGCGTGGTTCGGAAATCTCACTCATGGTGATGGTTGTCATTGGAGCTCTGGGTGGAGTTATTGGAACTGTTATGGGCTCTGTCGCCGGTTTCTTCGGTGGCCTCGTTGATGCAGTCATGATGCGTTTCACCGACTTCATCATCACTGTTCCATCGATTCTGATTGGTGCAGTTATCGGTTACAACTTTGGAAACCTGGGTGTATTCCCTCTAGCTATCTTCCTCGGTTTGTTCGCCTGGACCGGTTTGACACGTCTGGTTCGTGGTGAGTTCTTGTCTTTGCGTGAACGAGAGTTTGTTGATGCGGCAAGGGTGGCAGGAGCATCCAACTCGAGAATCATTTTAAAGCACATCTTGCCGAACTCTGTTGGTGTGATTATCGTTTCGACAACCTTGCTTCTTTCTGGATCCATCTTGCTTGAAACAGGTCTGTCATTCCTTGGCTTTGGTGTTCAAGCGCCGGATGTGTCGCTGGGTCTGCTAATCAACCAGTATCAGGGTGAGTTTACCTATGCACCTTGGTTGTTCTGGTGGCCAGGTGTGATTATTGTTGCGATTGCTCTGAGCATCAACTTCATTGGTGATGGCCTGCGTGATGCCTTCGATCCACGTCAAAGAAGAAGAATCAGCCGCAAGGAATTCTTGGGTAAGACCTCAACCAGAGACGCAATCAACAAGCGATAAGAAAGCTAATCGATGATTCTAAACAAGGAAGTTAGCGCTGAGCAGAACAATGCTCAGGGTTACTGCTGCGAGGGAGAGCATGTTGAATTTTCTGCTGAGCTTTTCGACGGCAGTGCCTTCGCTGATCGCACGCTCCTTGTATTTGAGAGCAAGAATTTGGGCAACCCCGCTTTCAGCTCTTGGGGAATCACTCGGGGAGACTACAACTCTGGACTCGAGACCAGTGCCACGGAAGTCAGAATTATGAATCTTTCTGGTGTTGAATCTGCTTGGCGCTGGGGCACCCCAGGCGGCAATCTTTCGGCTGGCAGTCAGCACGGTGAAAGAGTAGCGAGTATTGAAATCCAAACTGGTCAACCAGCCTATGTCGAAGGTAAAGAAGGGATTGTGGATCTCGATTCCTTCCTTGGTGTAGACAACCTTTGGGTAGATGACAAAAACCCAGTAGATCAGACATACTGCGAGTATGTTGACCAAGCTCATTATTACGGCATCGTAGCGAGCGGAGATTGCAAAGCCAATGATTGCGGAGAGCCCCATCAACAAAATGATGGCCAGGTAAACCCAACCAGTTCTGGGTCTGTAGGTGTATCTATCCTTCACAAGAGCCAGACTACCTCAGTAAAAAGACTTCATTTCAGCGATTTAGACACTAAGAAAGGTGCTCAAAGCTAATGGCAACAAAACAACCAATCCTAAAAGTAGAGAACTTCAACGTTGAGTTCTGGGTTGACGGCGTCTGGTACCCAGCGGCAATAGACATGAACTTCGAACTCGCCGCTGGTGAGGTTCTGGCTATCGTTGGTGAGTCCGGTTCTGGTAAGTCAACCACCGCGATGGGCTTGATGGGTCTATTGGCTGCGAACGCTAGATCTTCAGGAAGCGTCCAGGTCAAAGGCGTGGAAATGTTGAACCAGCCAGCTTCGGTTCTTCGTAAGTTCCGTGGTAAAGAAGTTGCATACATTTTCCAAGAGCCAATGACCGCTCTAAACCCTGTTTACACAGTTGGATTCCAGATTGTTGAAGTTTTGCGCAACCACTTTGAGATGGGCCCAGCAGCAGCTAGAGAAAGAGCCATTGAGCTTTTGACCATGGTGGAAATTCCTGAGCCAACTTTGAGCTTTGACAAATACCCACATCAGCTCTCCGGTGGACAGCGTCAGCGTGCCATGATCGCCCAAGCTCTAGCGTGTGACCCTGCTCTATTGGTCGCTGATGAGCCAACTACCGCACTCGATGTTACTGTTCAGGCTGAAATTCTTGATTTGATGCGAAACCTAAAGGACAAGCTAAACTCAGCGGTTCTTTTGATTACCCACGACATGGGTGTCGTTGCTGACCTTTCAGACAGAATCCTTGTTATGAAAGACGGTCTAACTGTTGAAGAGAACACCTCTGACAACATTTTCAACCGTCCAAAGCACCCATACACCAAATCCCTTTTGGCATCGGTGCCTAAATTGGGTTCAGTCAAGGTTCGTAAGTTGGCGGCCGCTGACGCAGGTTCAGAGCCAGTACTTGAGGTCAAAGACCTTGTGATTGAGTATCCAAAGCGCGGACGCATCCCTGCCTTCAGAGCTGTTGACGGAATCAGTTTCGACATCAAACCAGGTGAAATCCTTGGTTTGGTTGGTGAATCAGGTTCTGGTAAGACAACTGTCGGCCGTGCAGCCATCGGTTTGCTCCCAGTCCACTCTGGTTCAATCAAGGTCCTTGGTAATGAGATTGCCGGAGCGGATATGAAATTCCTTCGTTCAATCCGTCAGCACACCGGAATCGTTTTCCAGGACCCTGCCTCTTCTTTGAACCCAAGACTTCCAATCGGTGAGAGCATCGGTGAACCACTGTTCTTAGCTAATGTTGCTAAGGGTGATGAACTCGACAAGAGAGTTGAAGATCTTCTTGACTCCGTTGAGCTTCCGCGTTCCTACCGTAACCGTTACCCACACGAGTTATCCGGTGGACAGAAACAGCGTGTAGGTATTGCTCGTGCTCTAGCCTTATCGCCGAATCTACTGATTGCTGATGAGCCAACCTCAGCTCTTGACGTATCGGTTCAGGCTAGATTCCTAGACCTGTTGCAGGATCTGCAGGACCGACTCAAGTTTGCCTGTTTGTTTATCACTCACGACATCGGTGTGGTGGACATCTTGGCTCACCGTATTGCAGTTATGCAGTATGGAAAGCTTGTTGAGATTGGCCCACGTGACCAGATTCTAAATAAGCCAAGCGAGCTATACACCAAGACCCTGCTTGCTGCTGTTCCAGTTCCAGACCCTAAGGAGCAGAAGAAGCGTCGCGAAGCAAGAGCGAAGCTTCTAGCCGGTAAGTAAAAAACTTTAGGCTAACCGAGGCGGTAATTTTTATCCGCCTCGGTTAGACTTTAAGAGTTCAATCGAACGAAATCCACCGTCATCTTTGTTGATGGTGCCATGCCCAAAGGAATAATTTATGGCTAAGGTCACAAGAGATGACATCCGTAACGTGGCGATTGTCGCCCACGTAGACCACGGTAAGACGACCCTGGTCGACGCGATGCTACGTCAGACCGGCGCTTTTGGTGATCACGCCAACCTCGGTGAGCGAATCCTGGACTCAGGAGATCTTGAGCGTGAAAAGGGCATCACCATTCTGGCTAAAAACACCGCTATTGCCTATAAGGGGCCTGCCTCCGATGGTAAAGAGATAACCATTAACGTTATCGACACACCTGGCCACGCGGATTTCGGTGGGGAAGTTGAGCGTGGCTTGTCCATGGTGGATGGTGTTGTGCTTCTGGTGGATGCATCGGAGGGGCCACTGCCACAAACCAGGTTTGTGCTTCGCAAAGCGCTAGAGGCGAATCTCACCGTCATTCTGTTGGTCAATAAGACTGACCGTCCAGATGCCAGAATCGATGAGGTCGTTGAAGAAACACACGACTTGCTGCTGGGTCTTGCCAGTGACATCCACGAGGACGTTCCAGATCTAGATATTGACTCCGTTTTAGACCTTCCGGTGATTTATGCCTCTGGAAGAGCTGGTAGAGCCAGCCTCAATAAGCCTGCCGATGGAACACTTCCAGATAGTGAAAACCTAGAACCGTTATTTGCCGCGATTCTAAAACACATTCCTGCACCAACCTATGATGACGAAGCGCCGCTTCAGGCTCACGTTACAAACCTTGATGCCTCACCGTTTTTGGGCCGTCTAGCACTACTTCGAATTTTCAATGGAACTCTGCGTAAGGGGCAGCAGGTTGCTTGGGTGAGACAAGATGGCACAACCCAGA
>JBJTHM010000034.1:0-3039 GCA_046094465.1 Rhodoluna sp.
ACGGTGGATCTTGGCTAGAAGGTTCTGGCGCGGTTTTTGCTGAGAATGAAGTTTTAGCTTGGTTGGCTAAAGAAGTGGGACTTCCCAAAACTGCTGGAGGAACTTTTGTTCAAGGTGGCTCATTGGGTAATCTTTCGGCTCTAGTTACGGCTAGGAATGAAGCAATCCTTCAAAGAAAAAAACAAGGTAAGAAACCTCCTAAACGCTGGTCAATCATCGCCTCCTCCGAATCACACTCTTCCCTAAAGGCCGCTGCTAGGGTTATGGACATTGACATCATTCTCGCCGAGGCCACACCTGAGGGAAGGCTTTTGGGTCAAGCGGTACTCGATGCTGCAAAGAAAATCAAAGATGGATTGTTTGCCGTCGTTGCCACGGCTGGAACAACCAACTTTGGAATTGTTGACCGACTGGATGAGATAGCTAAGGCAGCTAAAGAACTCGGTGTCTGGTATCACGTCGATGGAGCTTACGGCCTAGCCGCAATACTCGATCCACGTCAGAAAAAGCTATTCAAAGGCGTTGAGAAGGCAGATTCATTTATTGTTGATCCGCACAAGTGGCTTTTCACCAGCTTTGACTCCTGTGCTCTTGTTTACCGCAATCCAAAACTTGCAGCCAAAGCGCATACCCAACATGGAGAATATCTCGACACTCTTACCGATAGCGGTGAATTCAACCCGAGTGACTATGCCTACCACCTAACCAGAAGAGCCAGAGGCTTACCGCTTTGGTTCTCAGTGGCAACCTACGGCGTTGCGGCATATCGGTTAGCGGTAGCGGAAAATATTAACCTAGCTCGCAAAATCGCTGATGTGATTAGATCAAGAAAAGATTTGAAACTGGTTCGTGAGCCAGAGTTATCTATTGTGGTTTTTGAAAAAGTTGGCTGGAAGCTAGCAGATTACGAAAAATGGTCCAAGCGGATACTAAAAGAGGAAATTGGTTTTGTGACGCCAAGTTCACATAATGGTAGACCTAACGCACGCTTTGCCATCGTGAATCCTAGAACTGATTTGAAACTGCTAAGCAAGATAATTGATTCAATGAGTGTGAAATGAAGCTAACCCAAGTCGGAAAATTAGATTCCCTTTCCAGAGTGAAGGAACCCAGCAGAGAACCTGTTCGAGTGGCGCTCGTGCAGATGCACTGGGAAGAAAACGCAGCAGAGCACATCGAGAATCTAAACCGAGGCATTGAACTAGCTGCCAAAGCAGGCGCAAAACTCGTCTGCCTACCTGAACTAACCCTCTCTCGTTATCCAGCGGATAAAAAACCATCTGGGATACCAAGTGCTATCGCAGAAGATGTTGAAGGGCCGACTCTCGAATTTGCCAAAACAGCAGCTGAAAAGTATGGCATCCACGTGCACGCTTCTTTATACGAAGCTAGTGGACTAGCAGATGGCAGAGGCTACAACGTAGCAATTCTTGTGAATCCAGAAGGCGAACTTATCGGCTACACTCCGAAAACTCACATTCCAGTAACCGCTGGCTACTACGAGGATAAATACTTTGCCCCAGGGCCAAATGTTCCAGACCCATATCCCGTCTATGACACACCGGTTGGCAAAGTAGGTTTGCCCACTTGCTGGGATGAATGGTTTCCTGAAGTTGCTAGAGCCTATTCCCTCGGTGGTGCAGAAATCCTGGTTTACCCAACTGCTATCGGTTCAGAGCCGGATCATCCAGATTTTGACACTGCTCCTTTATGGCAGAAAGTAATTGTTGCTAACGGGATAAACAGCGGAACTTTTATGATTGTGCCTAACCGCTGGGGGTTTGAAGGAGCACTTAATTTTTATGGAACTTCCTTTATCAGTGACCCCTATGGAAGAGTCCTGGTTGAAGCTTCGAGAAACCTAGATGAGGTTTTAGTAGCAGATCTTGATTTAGATCAACGCCGCGACTGGTTAGATCTGTTCCCCTTTCTCGCTACAAGAAGACCAGATACATATGAAATTCTTACTAGATCGGTAGTGAACCCTCGAGGCGACTCAGGAGATGGGATCGACGGTGGCATAGCGGGTGTCGCACAATGAGTTGGAAGATGCCAGCTGAATGGGTAAAGCACGAGAGAACTTGGCTTTCATTTCCAGCAAGTGAATATGGGACTCCAATAGAGGATTCATACAAGGCTTGGTCAGATGTGGCAAATGCTGCAAGTGAATATGAGCCAGTAACCGTATTGATTGATCCTAATCAAGAGGAGATTTCTAAAAAGTATCTCTCCAATGCAATCACACGAATAGTTACTGAGTTAGACGACTCTTGGATACGAGATAACGGTTGCACATTTGTGGTGAACACCGAAACTGGAAAACTTGGTGCTGTTGATTGGCGCTTCAATGGTTGGGGATCACTTGCCTTTGACGATTACCAAAAAGATGACCAGGTGGCTCGGCTCATGGCCAATCACTCACAAGCGGAATTGATTAGAAGTGAATTAGTCAACGAAGGCGGAGGAATTCACGTCAACGGCAGTGGCCTATTACTTGTAACGGAAACCGTTCAGCTTGGCAGTGAAAGAAATCCCGATTGGACAAGATCTGAAGTTGAGCAGGAACTTAGAGAAAAGTTAGGTGTCGAAGAAATCGTTTGGATCAGACGTGGGCTTACTCGTGACTACGAAGCTTATGGAACCAAGGGTCACATCGACATGGTCGCCTGCTTTGCGAGCGAAGACACAATACTTATGCATGACCAGCAGGATGAGAATCATCCAGATTTCTCGGTTAGCCATGAAGTGGCCAACAAGCTTGCCGAAATCAAAGAGATAAACCTCATCAAAGTCCCAGCTCCAAAGACCCTCAGAGACTCTCATGGCTTTGTCGACTATTCATACATAAATCATTACGTCCTAAATGGAGCTGTATTACTCTGTGCCTTCGACGACCCACAGGATCTCGAGGCCAAGGCCATCTTGGCTGAGGCTTACCCGGGGCGGGAAATTAGGCTCATCGACGCTAGGCAGATATTTGCCCGCGGTGGCGGAATACACTGCATTACCCAGCAACAGCCTGCTGTCTAAGCATCTATC
>JBJTHM010000035.1:0-2590 GCA_046094465.1 Rhodoluna sp.
GCAAGATTCACCTATCTTCACGATAAGCTCTATAGTCGCTGCGATCAACTTCTGAGGCATTACGTACTATCTATCAGCGAAGACGGGATACATTGCATTAAGATTCTGTTTGTACTTCATTTCACCACGGGCGACTTCCCAGCTAATCAAGAGCACTCTCATGACGGATGTTACAACCAGGCTTCCAAGCCTGGCAGAGTAGGGATGTGGATTATGCCCATTGTGCGCGTTCCAGTTCCTTGCAAAGTACATAATCGTAAAATGCCAGTCGAGACGTTGAACCGGCATTGCAATATTCTTGTCCTCCTCTACCAATAATTCTACCAATAATTCTTCTAGTACATCAATAAACTTCTCGGTGCTATCAAGTTTTCCTTTCTCAGCAACTGGATATTTTTTGACGAATTTCTTCCATTGCTCATTCCACTCTGTTGGGAAGAGTTGATCAAACACCCCGTGAAGACTGTCTTTGCCAAACCAGCTTCGTGTCTCTGACTCACTGGCCACAACCAGTGCTCGGATCGCTGCCCATAATTGCCGATTCTTCCATGCGTCCACTTGCTCCTGGCTCCGTGCATGTTCGTATGATGCCAGAGCTAACAAAATGGGTTCGTTGTAAACAGTTGAGAGAGAACTTATGAATGAACTCGCGCAGTCAAGGTCGAGCTTGGCATCGAGCCGATTTTGCAATTGCTCAAAATGATATTTAACAAATCGTTCAACGATGGTGTCTGTTATGAAGAAGCCTTCGTTTAATATCCTGAGAAGATGCCAAGGCCGAACAGTTTCACCGTTTACATCGTGCAATCCAGTTTCATATCCCTGTCTTGCTACCCCATCATGCTCTAAAGCAAGTTCACGCGTATTCATATTGAAAGCAATGTGGAGAAGATCTGCAATCATGTGTATGATGTTATGGACCACCAAGCGGAGCAATAACCGCTCTTCTTCAGAGAGATGCTCTTCGAAACGGCAAAGCGCTCGAAGAAGACGGACCCACTCTTCAGTGCAAGTCCCTTCGGTGAGGATCTTTGCTGCATCTTGCCTGCGCTGCAGATGCACATGCCACTCACAATCACTTCCTTCATGTTGATCAACAAGTGAAAAATAACACTGCAGAGAAATATATGAACGCCAGTTGAAATCAGCGGCACGCTCAATCCCTGGTAGCCAGGGAGACCATGCTCCTGGCCATATATCGTTTAGGGGCGCACGAAAAGGGTCAAAGTCTATCGGTCTTGGAGGATTGATAATAGACTTACAGAGAAACCTCCACTTTCCTCCCTTAAGAAATCGCTTAATGGCCTCAATGCTCTCAGTGCGCCAAGCAGGATCCTCGATCTGGACATTGATGAATTCTAGCTCATATAATTCAAGGACCTGCCACCATCCGTAGAAGTTCTCTGCCCTGTTGAGGGAAAAGCCCCCAGGCGCTTCAAATCGCCATGTCTTCCAGGCTTGGAATAACGTTTCCTGAGGTCGCCGGATAACCCCTGGAGCAAACTCTCCTCGTAGTGAACGAGAAATTGGATGCCCAGATTTGGTAATAACCTCAATGTCAGAATAGTTGTTTGCGTCCTCAAATTCAATGAATGGCTTGAACGGTTTTGATTGTCTCAAGGACAAATATCTTCTTTCATCGTTTCTGAGCATATCTAAGTGTGCAAGATGAGCCCTTAGCTCAAGTCGCCTTGGCCTCACGAGCCGGGCATGTGGAAATAACACTTTGCTTCGCTCGTACGTCTCCAGATAGCCCTGATCGCATTCAAGTCTTAGCGCTTTAGCAAATTCAATGAACCGCTTTTCGTGCATAAAAAGCTCATTGCGTTTTCGTTCTGCTTTGGCAGGTACAGGAATGGTGATGCTTTTAAGGGTGTGCATCTGTCTTGCTGTTCTCTTATGTGATCAGTCTACTCAGCGTAGCATCGGTTGAGCAACAGATGATTGCCTACCACGACATGCTCGTGGTGGATTCAATCTCTAGTGGCTTTACATGTAATACCAATGCATCACAGACCATCTCTTGATGTTACATTTTATCGCTACGGGGTAGCAATCTTCTGTCTGTAAGCTGTGGCTCATGAAGGGCAGTGCTGATTCTCGGCTTTCTTGCAAGGGATCGTGAGCTTCTGTTCCTGCTTTTCACGCCCATGACCATGACGAGCCCTCTATATACACACCACCAGATCCGCTTCAGGTCTGCGAGAGTCAACCCATCTCAAGGAGGTTTCATTGCAGTCATCCATTTCCGCGCCTAAGTCAACTACCTGGGGGCTATTTGCGGTGACAACGCGATGAAAAACTGAGTGAGGAAGATCCCCGTTTGATGATCGAGAGGTAGCTTCAGGAGCATGGCGGCGCGTCAGCTTGGAGGGAGTTCTGGGTGATCAGTAAGGAATGCACTTTGGAGGTGTCGTAGCACTTCTGACTCGCCAATCCGCTGATATTAAGAGCCTTGGGCAGAGGCCTTTGGTGAGGGCATCGCCCCCGTGGTGGACACCTCTGGTAGCAGGTGGAATGGAAGAGTGCAAGCCCACCGAATCACCCAGGTCGCGAGGGCCGTGGGGCAGTGGGCCGGGGCTGTGCGGAT
>JBJTHM010000036.1:0-22119 GCA_046094465.1 Rhodoluna sp.
TATCTGTCAGAGATTAGGTTTAGGCTCTATTCGTGTCCACTGCTTTGTATCGCCGCTATCGCCCTCAGTCCTTTACTGAGCTGATTGGTCAGACTCAGGTTACCGTGCCACTGATGGCTGCCCTTAAGAGTGACCGGGTGAACCACGCTTATCTATTCAGCGGTCCAAGAGGTTGCGGTAAAACTACCTCCGCCAGAATCTTAGCTAGATGCCTCAACTGCGCTGAGGGGCCAACCGATACTCCTTGCGGTAAATGTGCCTCCTGTATTGAACTTTCCAGAGACGGCTCTGGTTCCTTGGATGTAATAGAGATTGATGCGGCTAGCCACAACAAAGTTGAAGATGCTAGAGAATTGCGCGAGCGCATTGCTTTTGCCCCATCTCGTGATCGCTACAAAATCTTTATTCTTGATGAAGCCCACATGGTTACCAAAGACGGCTTCAATGCGCTTCTCAAAGTTGTTGAAGAGCCACCAGCTCACGTGAAATTCATCTTCGCAACCACTGAGCCAGAAAAAGTTATTTCAACGATTCGTTCAAGGACACATCACTACCCATTTAGATTGGTGCCACCAGCCCAGATGCTTGAGTATCTGCAGCAGATGTGTGCTTCCGAAGGTGTGGAGGTTGAAGAGGGTGTGCTGTCTCTAGTAGTTAGATCAGGTGGCGGGTCTGTGCGTGATTCTCTGTCATTACTGGATCAACTAATGGCAGGTTCAGATACAAATACCATCACTTATGAAAGAGCAGTAGGGCTTCTCGGTTACACCGATGCAGCTCTATTAGATGAGGTGGTAGATGCCTTATCGCAGGGTGAGTCGGACAAGGTTTTTGCCAGCGTTGATCGAGTTATTCAAAGTGGTCAAGATCCACACAGATTTGTTGAAGACCTGCTTGAAAGAATTAGAGACCTAATAATTGTCGGCTCAGTTGGACAAGCGGCTAAAGGTGTATTGCGAGATATGCCACAGGATCAGTTGGACAGGCTTCGTCTTCAGGTTGAGAGATTCGGCAGGGCAGAGCTGAACTATGCAGCCGATGTTATCGCTGAGGGTCTAACTCGCATGAACGGGGCCACTAGCCCCAAGCTTCAGTTAGAACTAATGATGGCTAAAGTTCTTATTCCAGCTCAAGATGAATCTGAGACTGGCTCACTAGCCAGAATTGAAAGATTAGAGCGCAGAATCGGTATGGCAGGAGCTGCACCGGCTACGGCTTCTTCGACTCAAACAACGGCTAGCGCTCCAACAGTGAGCCAAGCAGATTTGATGAATGCCTGGCCAGATGTTTTGAAGAAGCTAGCCGAAATGTCAAGATCCGCCTGGACGGTTGTAAAGCCGCAGCAGCCAGTTGCTTTTGATGGCGAAGTGATTGACATTCTCTTTAAGACCGATGCTGACAAGGAACTGTTTAGAACCGGTGGTACGAACAGCCCCAGTGAAGTTCTTCGCAGAGCGATTTTTGAAGTTCTAGGTATCAGAGTCAAATACCGTGCTGCGACTAACTCGCAGCCACAGATGGTTACCGAACCTATCGCTAAGATTCAGGAACCAGTGGTTGAGGAAGTAAAGCCTTCACAAGATAAAATCGCCGAGGTAAATCAGAATAGAAATAAACTGATTGATCCGGATGCTCAACTTGGTGAACCGGTGCTAAAAGATATTCTCGGTGCTGATTTAGTTGAAGGTGACAACTAGATGTATGAGGGCGTGGTTCAGGAGCTTATTGATGCTCTTTCCCGATTACCTGGAGTTGGACCTAAATCCGCTCAGCGGATAGCTTTCTACTTGGTTCAAACTGAAGATGAGCAAGCCAAAGAGCTCGCCAACATTCTTTTAGAGGTAAAGCAACGGGTTAGATTTTGTAATGTCTGCTTCAATGTTTCAGAAGAAGAGCAGTGCAATATCTGTCGCGACCCTAGAAGAGTCAAAGGCGCTATCTGTGTCGTTGAAGAATCCAAGGATGTTCAAGCGATCGAGAAAACCAGAGAATTTCGCGGCTACTATCACGTTCTAGGTGGAGCGATTAGTCCAATTGATGGTATTGGTCCGGAGAATCTAAAGATAAAAGAGTTAATGTCTCGGCTAAATGATCCTGAAATCAAAGAGGTCATTATTGCCACAGATCCAAATCTCGAGGGTGAGGCAACGGCCACCTATCTTTCCAGAATGCTGGCACCTCTGGGTATTACTGTCAGCCGCTTGGCTTCTGGGCTTCCAGTAGGTGGAGATCTTGAATATGCTGATGAAATCACGTTGGGACGGGCCTTCGAAGGCAGAAGGATAGTTTCCGGAAGCTAGGTTCTGGGCTAAACTTTAATCATTCATCGTCGAAAATCCCCCATTTCCTCCAACCTAGGAGAGCTTAGTTGGCTCTAATTGTCCAAAAATATGGCGGCTCGTCAGTAGGCGATGCCGACAAAATTAGGCATGTCGCTCGGCGTATCATCGACACCCAAGCAGCGGGAAATCAAGTTTGTGTAGTGGTTTCTGCCATGGGGGATACAACGGATGAACTTTTAGATCTGGCTAATCAGGTAGCGGTAAATCCTGAGGGCAGAGAGCTGGATATGCTCCTGACTGCAGGGGAGCGAATCTCTATGGCACTACTGGCCATGGCCATTAATGATCTTGGTTCATCTTCGCTATCTTTTACTGGCTCTCAGGCTGGAATCATGACTGATGAGGTACACGGTAATGCCCGTATCGCTGAGGTAAATCCCGATCGCGTTGCTGAAGCGCTCAACTCAGGCAACATCGCAATCGTCGCTGGTTTTCAAGGCTTTAACAGAGTCTCAAGAGATATCACCACCCTAGGTAGAGGTGGATCTGACACCACTGCTGTTGCCTTGGCGGCAGCACTGAATGCGGATGTTTGTGAAATATACAGCGATGTCGATGGCGTATACACCGCAGATCCGAGAGTGGTTCCAACGGCTAAGAAACTAGATTCGATAGATGTTGAATCAATGCTGGAATTAGCCGCAGCCGGTGCCAAAATATTACACATTCGTGCAGTTGAGTTTGCTCGCAGACATAAAGTTGATCTGCGAGTTCGATCGACTTTTAGTAATGACCCTGGAACAGTAGTTATCTCTGATGAAGAGGGAGTAGAGAAGATGGAAGAATCAATCGTTTCTGGTATTGCCACAGATAAAACCCAGGCAAAGATTACCGTTATCGGTATCCCAGATTTCCCAGGTAAGGCTGCTGCTGTGTTCACCACCGTTGCAGAAGCTGGGGCTAACATCGACATGATCGTGCAGAACACCCCAACCGGTTCGGATGTCACCGACCGAGTATCGGATATCAGCTTTACCCTTCCTAAAGGTGATCTGAAGAAAGTTTTAGATGCTCTTGCGCAGAACCGCGACGTTCTTGGTTATCGGGAATTAGAAAGCGATGAGCAAATTGGAAAGCTCAGCGTAGTTGGTGCTGGCATGAGAACCCACTCTGGAGTTTCTGCTATTTTGTTCCGCGCTCTTGCCGAAAGTTCCATCAACATTGAAATGATTTCAACCTCTGAAATCAGAATCTCTGTCATCACTAGCCTTGACCAGGTTGACGACGCCGCTCGCGCAGTCCACAAGGCTTTTGATCTAGACGATGACAAGATTGCAACCGTCTATGCCGGAACCGGTAGATAAATTGGCTAAACCCAATCTTGCTCTAGTAGGTGCAACCGGTGCGGTTGGCACCGTGATGATCGAGATTATTAACTCCAGAGAAAACATTTGGGGAGAAATCAGGCTAATCGCTTCTAAGCGTTCCGCTGGAAAAAAGATTACGGTGCACGGTCAAGAACTCACTGTAGTTGAACTAACTGAAGAAGCTTTTGTTGGAATCGATATCGCAATGTTTGATGTCCCGGATGAGGTTTCGCTTATTTGGGCACCGATTGCTGCAAAATACGGTGCGGTTGCGGTTGACAACTCAGGAGCTTTTCGCATGGACCTGGATGTTCCACTGGTGGTTCCAGAGGTAAATCCAGAGAAAGCTAAAGATCGACCTAGGGGAATAATTTCTAATCCCAACTGCACCACAATGACTATGATGGCGGCTCTAGGAGCGTTGCATCGTGGTTGGAATCTAAGAGAGCTTGTCGTTTCGAGCTATCAGGCTGTTTCTGGAGCCGGAGCTCAAGGAATCGACCAACTTAGAAAAGAAACCGTAGCCCTAGCTGGAACCAATGTTGGTGAAAGAAGCGGGGATATTGCAATTGCTTTGGCTGCCACTGGTTTGTCACAGTCGGAGTCTCCGTTCACTGACCCAATCGCTATGAATGTGATCCCTTTTGCTGGCTCGCTAAAAGACGCCGGCTACTCTTCTGAAGAGATGAAGGTCAGAAACGAAAGTCGCAAGATCCTGGGTATTCCGGATTTGAAAGTTGCCGCCACCTGCGTGCGAGTGCCAGTCCTAGTCAGCCACAGCCTCGCCGTCCACGCCACATTCGAAAGACCAATCACAGTCAGTGAAGTCCACGAAGCACTAGCTAAGGTGCCAACCGTGGTTGTTTTTGATGATCCCGCGGAAGGCAAGTGGCCAACGCCTAATCTAGTTGCCGGTCAAGACCCAACCTATGTTGGACGGGTTCGCTCTTCGCTAGATTTTCCTAACTCAATTGAGATGTTTGTAGTCGGGGATAATCTTCGCAAGGGTGCCGCTTTGAATACCTATGAAATTGCTGAATTGGTTGCTTCCGAATACTAATTTGCTTAGTAACCTAGCCTTATGCGCAAGTTCCTGATTCTTTTGGTTTTGACCCTCACAGGCTTTGCGCTGAGTGCATGCTCTTCCCCTAGCGATCAGTCCCCAAACTCTAAAATCCCGGATAAGCCCTCTGCCGAGGCACCAGCGGTGATGGCATCGGACTACGCCAACAGCTATGGCGGATATGTCTTTAGAGTCGGCGGCGGAACAGTTTGGTGCACAATAAGCAATCAACCAAACTTTGTTATCTGTGAGCACCGTGAAGTTGATGTCACATATCAACTACCTAGCGCACCTGCTTCTTGTGAGGGAGCTTGGGGCTATCAGGCAAAGCTTTGGGCTTTCCAACCTTCAGAAGGAAAGGTTGCTGACTGGTATTGCTCGAGCGGCCTTTACTCTGACCCGGAGGGTATCTATGATCTTCCGGTTGGCAGCAAGATAACTGTTGGTGGAATCACCTGTTACGCATCAGAACAAGTTGCTCGCTGTGATAACGAGACTGGCCAGTATCTCGTGCTTGGTTCTGAAGTCTACGCTTTCGGTAACTAGTCTTTACTAACTAAAGTAATAACCCTAACTTCAGGTCGACAGGCCAATCTAACTGGGGCATAAATGGAGTTTCCTAATCCAGCACAAACATTGAGCCAAAAACTTTTGCCAGCTCTAGTTATCTGATGAGATCCTCTTGCATATTTGGTTGGTAAGTCACAGTTGGTAACAAGTGCTTTACCCGTAAGCGGCCAGCAAACTTGACCACCGTGGGTGTGTCCAGCGAAAATCATGTCAACATCTAGTTTTGCTAGACCATCTAAGACTCTGAGGTATGGAGCATGGGTAACACCGATGCGAATATCTGCATCAGTTATCTCTTTTGATTTTTCTAGTGCGGCTAGGTTATCTCTACCTTCGTGTGGATCGTCAGTTCCTAGAAAAGCAATCTTCAGACCCTTGATTTCTAATACTTGCGTTCTATTGTTTACTGATTGCCAACCTAGTTTTTCTAAACCAGAGTTTAGTTTTTCTATATCCAGTTTGCTCTTTGGGTTCTCATCACGGTGACGTTTCGAGGGGCTCAACAGGTAGCTGAATGGGTTAGTTATCACCGGAGCATATAAATCATTTGAACCATTGACGAAAACACCAGGAAGCCTCAGCTCAGCAAATGAATTCAAAACCGGATCGATTCCACGTCGGTGACCCAGGTTGTCACCGGTATCAATTACCAAATCCGGCGCTACTTTCTTAGCCAGCCCACCGATCCAGCGCTGTTTAGCTTTTTGCCAAGGGGCCATGTGAATATCGCTGATGTGTAAGACGATGATTGGCTTTGAACCTTTTGGCAACAACCTGATAGTCGAACGCTTAATGGTGAATAAGAAGCGTTCTATGAAGGTAGCCCAGATAAACGCTGCTACCGGGATAACTAAAAGCCACAGCATCTATGGTCCAGTGGAAATAACCAAGAGTATTGCGCTGAGTGAGTTAACTGCTTTTCCAGCTGTTGGCACTGTTCCGACAACATCACCTTTGGCAACACTCGGATCGCTCTTGAAGAATTGAACCTGGGAAGGTTGAGGCACGCTTACGCTTGGGAAGCCAGCATCATTTAGTATCTTGGTCGCTTCGGCGACGGTTTTGCCTCGAACATCTGGAACCTTAGTAAAGCCACCGGTTGAAACATAGACCTTTAGCAAGGTGCCTTTTGGAAGAACACTGGTTGCTTTTGGTCTGGTGTATGCAACAGTGCCAGCTGGTTGAGTTGAACCGACAAGGGTGGTCATGACCTTCACATTGAAACCAGCGCTTATCAGATTCTGCGTTGCCGTGTCGGGAACTTGACCGGTAACACTTGGAACAGTGAGCATCGTGGCATCTATCATTTCCTGCGGCGGTGGATCGAATGCAATGCCAGGGTAGTTCTTGTTGGCAGTTTTCATGACAGTGCGCCAAATGTCGTGACGTACCGTGCTGGCTTGCTTGTTGTTGAGTTTCACTTTTCTAAGTGAGACATCACCACTTACGTTTCCCACCCAAACAGCCGTGCCGACCGAAGTTGAGAATCCTGTCATCCAGGTGTGAACACCGGAGTCTGTTGTTCCAGTCTTGCCAGCGAGGGGAGTTCCATCGCCAGTGCTTGACGCCGCTCCGGTTCCTCCAGAAATAACCGCCTGCATTGCTTTGGTCATACCAGCGGCAACTTCTGGCGTCACAGCTTGAGAACAAATCGATTTAGGTACGGATAGTTCCACCTTGGTTTCTCTAACTACAACTCGATCGATAGCTATTGGTGTGCAGAACACACCCTTGTTGGCAACACCGGCAACGGCCGCAGCCATGGTTAGTGGAGCTATTTCGTTAATGCCAAGAATGGATGACGGGTAGAAAAGAAGTTCTGTTCCATCAGCACGGTGAACCCCAAAACGCATTGCAGTGTCCCTGATGTCACAAAGATCAAGCTGGCTAGCCATTGCTGCGAAAGCGGTGTTAACTGATTTAGAAGTTGCATCGAGAGCCGTTAGGTCTTCAGGTTCAGCCGTGTCGTTCTTAGGCGCCCAGGTGCCTACCAATGAACCACAGCGTGCACTAAATTCTTGAGCATCCCACTCTTTTACTCTTGCATCAACATGATCTAATAGCTTGTGACCCTGAGTTAGCCACTCAGCTAGGGTAAAGATTTTGTAGGTCGAACCCGTTTGAAAACCTGATGAACCACCGTAAGGTTTGTCAGCTGAGTAGTTGACGCTGGTATGCCCTTCGGTGTTGCTATCTGTTTGGTCATAGATTCTGTTTTGTGTGAGAGCTAGAACTCTTCCAGTGCCGGCCTGAACAGAAACAGTGGCTGCTCCAAGCTTGTTTTCGTTAGTTGGTGGAGCCCAAGTCTTAGTTGCTTTATCAGCGACGCGCTGCATCTTGATATCCATAGTGGTATAGATATCAAGACCACCTCTGCGCAAAAGGGCTTCACGGTCTGTCTGGGTTGGTCCAAATTCCGGAGAGTTTCTAATACTCCACACAACGTAGTCACAGAAGAAAGCTGTTGTCTGGTCTGCCTCGCAACCCACAGGAATCTTCTGAATGTTAAGTTCTATCGGAGTTGCCTTGTATTGATTTGCCTCTGCCTGAGTGATATCCCCTGCATCAGCCATGTTTTGAATTACATAATTTCTGCGGTTTAACGCTCTATCTTTGTTTGCTTCAACGTCGGGGCGATAGTCTTCTGCACCTTTTAGCATGGCTGTCAGCATCGCAGCCTGGGGGATAGTTAACTCTTTAGCAGTTGTCCCAAAATAATACTCACTCGCGGCTTCCACGCCGTTGATGTTGGTGCCGAAGAACGAAAGATTCAAATATCCAGCAATAATGTCTTGCTTAGAGTAGTTTTTCTCCAGAGCCAGCGCTAGACGAACTTCTTGGAACTTGCGTTGAAGGGCATAAGCTCTGCTGGTTTGCATGTCAATGGCTTCTTGATCGCCAGAAAGCACGGCTGCTTCAAGGAGGTTATTTCTCACATACTGCATTGTGATAGTCGAACCGCCTGGTCCGCCACCACCCTGGCTAATGTTGGTCAAGATTGCCCTCGATAGCGAAACCCAGTCCACACCTGCGTGCTCATAGAATCTAGGATCCTCAGTGTCGATTGCCGCCCTAATCATGTTTGGCGAAATCTGATCGTAAGTTACAGATTTTCTGTTCTCGTTGAAAAACCTAGCCACCTCAACTGGTTTGCCGTCCTGCATGGCGTAGATAGTCGAGGATTCGGCAGCATTTACCGGTCTAATGAAATCTGGCAGGTTTTGGAAGATTGAAACCGTAGCGCTCACTCCCAGTCCGCCGAGCCAAACGAAGGGGACAAGCAGAGCAAAGCTCAGAAGGCCTGCGATCGAACTTAGGCCAAATAAGCTCCACCAACCCCCCTGGCGCTTAGACTTCTTACCCTTTTTGGACATAAACTCTAGGTTACCTTCTAAATTTGAGAGGAAGCTCAAAGCTATGCCGAATTGGGAATACGTCGTTACCCCCCTACCACCCCACAATCCCAAGCAAATACTGGACCATTGGGGTTCTCAGGGCTGGGAATTAGTGCAAATTGTGCCAACTGCTGAGGGTGGTTTTGTAGCCTATATGAAGCGCATAAAGGAGTAATTTTGGGCAAAATCGAAGACCGTTTGGTCGAATTGGGGCACCCACTACCTCCAGTAGTCCCACCTGTGGCAGCCTATGTTCCAGCAGTCGTAACCGGCAATTTGGTGATGACCGCGGGACAACTTCCAATGGTTGAAGGGAAACTTCTGGCCACTGGAAAAGTTCCCAGCGAGGTTAGTCCAGATTTAGCTAAACAGTTGGCTCAAGTGGCGGCACTTAACGCCTTAGCAGCCGTGAAATATGCGATCGGGGACTTGGATCGAATCACCAGAATTGTGAAAGTGACTGGATTTATTGCCAGTGAGCCAAGCTTCACTGCCCACCCAGCCATCAATAACGGTGCAAGCGAATTCTTAGGGGAAGTCTTTGGCGATGTAGGAGTGCACGCCAGAACGACTGTTGGAGTCAGCTCACTTCCTCTGGATGCTCCCGTTGAGGTTGAACTGGTTGTTGAATTCAACTAATCGTGAGTTTCGTGTTCCATCTTCTCTTTGATGGAATTCATCACAGTTGAATCTGCCAGCGTTGTGACATCCCCGATAGCCTTACCATCTGCAACATCTCTGAGAAGTCGGCGCATAATCTTGCCGGATCTAGTTTTTGGAAGTTCAGCAACAACCAAAATCTGCCTAGGTCTAGCTATTGCACCTATCTTTTTCACGACCCATTCTTTGAGAACCTGAGCCATGTCTGTTTCAGCTGGTGCATCTTTGATTTCATCTTCTCTAAGCACCACGAATGCAACCACTGCTTGATCGGTTAGATCATCCTTGGCACCAACAACAGCGGCTTCGGCAACCCAGTGATGCTCAACCAGAGCTGATTCTATTTCTGCAGTTGAAAGTCGGTGACCGGAGACTTTGATTACATCATCGATACGTCCAAGAATCCAGATGTCTCCTTCGGCATCGTATCTAGCGCCGTCACCAGAGAAGTACTTGCCGGGGAATTTATTCCAGTAGGTTTCCTTGAATCTATCTGGATCTTGCCAAACTCCGCGAAGCATGCTTGGCCATGGGCTATCGATGGTTAGATAACCGGCCTCGCTGCCGGTTTCAGTGCGAGTAATTGCATTTCCAGCTTCGTCAACAATGCCAACAGTCACTCCTGGAATAGCCCTTTGAGCTGCCCCTGGTTTTGTCTTGATGAGACCTGGGATGGCAGAAATAATGATGGAACCGGTTTCTGTTTGCCACCAGGTATCGACGATTTCACAGTTAGCGTTACCAACCACGTCGTGATACCAGTGCCATGCTTCTGGGTTGATTGGTTCACCCACTGAGCCAAGGATTCTAAGACTTGATAGGTCGTGCCCTGCAACAACCTCACGACCGACTTTCATAAAAGTTCTAATTGCGGTTGGTGCAGTGTAGAAAATCGAGACTTTGTATTTCGCAATGATTTCCCACCAACGAGAAAAACTAGGCGTGTCCAGTGTTCCTTCATAGATAACTTGAGAAGTTGCATTGGCCAGGGGGCCATAAACAACGTAGCTGTGACCAGTTATCCAACCAACATCTGCTGTGCACCAGTAGACATCTGATTCACTTTTCAGGTTAAAAACCGTTTTGTGCGTAAAGGAAACTCCAGTTAGATAGCCACCGGTGGTGTGCAGAATCCCTTTTGGTTTTCCTGTTGTCCCAGAGGTATAGAGAATAAACAGTGGATGTTCAGAATCAAACCCCACCGCCTCATGTTCTGGGCTTGCTGAATCGACAACGTCATGCCACCAATGATCTTTATCTCCCATGGAAACCGAACTGTTTATTCTTTTGATAACTAAGACATTCTCAACAGTGGGGCAGGAGTTATCCAACATTGCTTCGTCCACGGCTGGTTTAAGTTCATGAGATTTACCCTTGCGGTAGCCACCATCTGCTGTGATAACCAGCTTTGCTCCAGCATCAACAATCCGATTACGTAGCGCTTCAGCGCTAAATCCGCCAAAGACCACACTGTGAACTGCGCCGATTCTGGCCACAGCCAACATGGCGATTATGGTTTCAGGTATGAGCGGGCTGTAAATTGCTACTCGGTCACCTTCTGTTATCCCCATTTGAAGAAGTGCATTGGCAGCCTTTTTAGTTTCAACTAAAAGCTCAGCGTAGCTGTATGTCTTTGTGTCGCCAGGTTCGCCCTCAAAAATCAAGGCCGTTCGATCACCTAAACCGGCTAGAACGTGCCTATCCAGGCAGTTATAGGAGGCATTGATTTTCCCATCGGAAAACCATTTCGCGAATGGTGCTTCGCTAAAGTCTAAAGTTTCACTGAAAGGTTTATGCCAGTTCAGGTTTTTGGCTTGCGTAGCCCAGAAGCCCAGAGGATCCCTGCCCGCTTCCTCATAGATATTGACCATGAAACTAGATTACGAGTTTGATTCGAACCTTTACTAGAAGTCAAAAATGTTGTTAGTATCTTGTTGTCAGCCTTGTGCTGACCTGCGATATCTTGATTCCCCCAATCATTTATCGCCGGCCCCGGTCACTCCCCCCAGAGACCGGGGCCCCGTTACTTTAATCTCCTCCACAACTCAAAATCGATCGAAGGATTTCAACAACTTTCAATATCTGGGTGGAAGTGGAACCCTCTGATTTCATGATTTATTTCATGAACTTGCTAGAGATTTTTCAAGATGGAGAGATTAGCGACTTGCTGGTTTCATCGACAGAGCCTTGGCAAGTAGTTAGAGCTGGCAAATTAGAGAGTCTAAGCACATCATTCACTTCAGAAGAAGAACTGCAGATGTGTGCTAAAGAATTGATTCGACAAAACTCGGGTCGGCTTGACCTAGCCAAACCATATGCCGAAATTAATCTTCAATCAAGCTACGGGAATCTAAGAATCCATTGCATCCTGGGTGGGCAGTGCTCAACAGGAACACACATTTCTATCAGAAGACACCCGAATAACTTTCTAACTCTCTCACAGTTAGCCACCAAAGGTTCAATTTCTGCAACGGAGCTAATAACACTCAAAGAGATTCTTGCAAGTAAAGAAAACTTTGCCATTGTTGGTGCGACCGGCTCAGGTAAAACCACTCTGTTGCGAGCGCTGCTTTCTGAAGTAACAGGTGAGCGCATCATCACGATTGAGGACAGTCCTGAGTTGAACTTGGCTGGTGCAGTAAAACTTTACGTACGTGAGGCAAACACAGAGGGCTTCGGAAGCATAGATCTTCAGACGCTTCTAAAAGAAGCGATGCGGATGCGACCTGATCGCTTGGTAGTTGGCGAAGCGCGTGGTGCTGAGCTCTTTGTACTTCTCCAGGCGCTGAATACCGGTCACTCCGGAGCAGGATTCACTCTTCACGCCAACGGGTTAGTGCAGGCGACTTCGAGAATGATGACTCTCTTATGTTTATCCGGTTTAGCCGAAGGAACAGCGAGGCAACTGATAGCATGTTCCGTTGACTGGGTAATAGAACTGGACTCACTAACCCGTTCAATTTCGCGTATTGAGAGGTTATTACTCTAGATGAGTGATTCAGTTACTTTACTCAAATTTGTTGGGCTGGTTCAATCTGGACTTTCTTGCGACAAAGCAATTCTTCAACTTGGTGAACTTCCGAATAATCCTGGATTGAGATTTTTTCTAGAAGTTGCAAGAGAAACTGGCTCGGCGGTTAATTATCAAATTTCACAAATCGCGAATCAATATCGCTTTCAGGAACAAGCTTTGGAAAGGATTGAAGTTCTGCAAGCAGGCCCATCCTCGAGCACAAAGCTGATGATTTGGCTACCTGTAATAGTTTTAGGTTTGGCACAACTGAGTGGCTTTGATGTTCTAGGGCTTTTTCAAACTAGGCCATGGGTTCTCTATCTCATAGCCGGTGGGCTATTCCTGCTGGCAATCGCACAGTTAGTGGCGGGCAGTTTGGTGCGTCGAGCCACTCCTACCTATTCCTATGCAGGGCTGTATTTGATGGGGTTGGCTATGAACTCAGCAGCTGGAGGGTCACTAAACCAGATGCAAAACCGTTGCTCAGAAATCTATTCCAAGGTTCTCGGTTTCTCGCCACCAGATCGTGAACTGGTTTTGGTAGCAGAGGCAATCCAGCTAGTTGAGGCTACCGGTGCTCCAATAGCCAGCATGTTACTCAGTCAGGCAGAGATTCTGCAACGAGAGGAAATGACCAGAGCGGAAACTAAAATTGAGCGTTTGTCCGTGAGGTTGGTCATTCCATTGGGAATCTTTGTTCTTCCCGCTTTTTTGTTGATTGCGATATTGCCAATAAGTTTCTCGATGCTGGGATTCAAATGAAAGGAAATGAAAATGCTAAAAAGACTCATGCTAGAAGAAGGTGCTACCACTGCAGAGTATGTCATCATCACTCTGGCCGCAGTCGGCTTCGCTGGACTTTTGGTCAGCATCTTGAGGTCGGAAGAAGTCAAACAACTACTTCTCGAAATGGTAAGAGGCGCGTTGAGTTTGCCTGGAGCAAATTAGCCCAAGAGGTAGGTGCAGTAACGGCTGAGTTTGCAGTTGTGCTGCCAGTGGTAGTCATGATTCTTTTGTTGGTGCTTTCAGTGATGTCCTTCCAAACGAATCGGTTTCAAATGATTGAGCTTGCCGCAATGAGCGCTCGTTCGATTGCCAGGGGCGAAGCCCCAGATACAGTGAAGCTTCTTGCAGATGAGATTGATGCAGAGGCAACTATCGAAATCCAGCACCGAGGTCGCACAGTTTGCGCTCTGGCTAAGAAACAATCTCAGTTGTTTTGGCTAGGTGTCATAACGCTCGAAGAAAGCCAATGTGCCAGAAAGAATGGTTTGTGAACGCAAAATTTGATCATGGATCGGGTTCAATCCTTGGATTAATGCTAATTTTGGCAAGTTTGGGAATAATCGCTACTATTTTTCAGATAACTAGTGAAAGAGTTGAACTATCAAGGCTGCAAGCACTATCAGACTCAGCAGCTATTGCTGGATCTGATGTTTTGCGAGGGTTAGCCTCTGGTTATCCTTGTGAAACGGCTGAGGAGATTGTGAAAGGGTTCAACGCGAAGTTAGACACATGCCATATAGTCAGTTTTGACATCTATATAGTTGTGTATCGAGAAACTATGGGTATAGTTCATAGGGTTCAGTCTCATGCAGGTGTGGGACAGGACGATTTTAGGTAGGAGAGTTAGTGTCAGCAGGTTCAAAGCTAGTAATAGTCGAGTCACCGGCTAAAGCCAAGACGATTGCCAAGTACTTGGGTGAAGATTTCAAGGTTTTGGCCTCCGTCGGGCACATCCGGGATCTGATTGACCTTAAAGAGCTACCCCCTGAACTCAAGAAGCAAGGCAGCATTGGGCGTTTTGCCATTGACGTGGATGACGATTTCAAGCCCTACTACGCAATTTCCCCTGGCAAGAACAAGACTGTGACCGAGCTGAAGGCCGCCTTAAAAGATGCAGATGAGTTGTATTTGGCAACAGATGAGGATCGCGAGGGAGAGGCAATTGCCTGGCACCTTTTGGATGTCCTAAAGCCTAAAATTCCTGTCCATCGAATGGTTTTTCACGAGATTACAAAAGAGGCCATCCAGGCCGCAGTGCAAAACACTCGCGCTATCGATGATGACCTAGTTCAAGCTCAAGAGACCAGAAGGGTAGTGGACCGTTTATACGGTTACGAGATTTCTCCGGTTCTTTGGCGCAAGGTTCAGCGTGGGCTAAGTGCGGGACGCGTCCAGTCACCAGCGGTCAGATTGATCGTTGAGCGCGAACGAGAGCGTATGGCATTCGTCTCGGCCAGCTACTTCGACATCAAGGCAACATTTGATACCAAGGTTGAAGGTGAACCTAAATTCGAGGCAAAGTTATTTACCTACAACGGCCAGCGTATTGCTTCGGGTGATTCTTTCAATGACAAGGGTGAACTAGTTGCGCAGGTTGTTCTTCTTGATGAGGAGAAAGCAACTGCTCTAGCTGAGGCCGTTCAATCCACTGGACCGAAGATCGAAGTGATTTCAGTCGAAGCAAAACCTTCGACAAGAAAGCCTGCCGCTCCTTTCACAACCTCTACGTTGCAACAGGAAGCCTCCAGAAAGCTTCGCATGTCGGCAAAGCAAACGATGGATGTGGCTCAATCGCTCTATCAAGAGGGATACATCACATATATGCGTACCGATTCGCCAACTCTCTCCACTCAGGCAATCAATGCGGCACGCAGTCAAGCTAAGGAGATGTTTGGTGAAGATCACGTCTCTCCGGCACCGAGGATTTACCAGGGTAAAAACAAAAATGCTCAGGAAGCCCACGAGGCCATTCGCCCAGCTGGTGAAGTATTCCGTAAGCCATCCGAGGTTCAGGCAGAACTGAGCGGTAGAGCTTTCGAACTCTATGACCTTATCTGGAAGCGCACGATTGCATCGCAAATGCAAGACGCCAAGGTTTCAACCACCACCGCAAAGATTGCAGTGCACCCGTTGGCCAACGGTGACCGCGCTGAGTTCACCGCCAGTGGAACTGTAGTTACCTTCCGCGGCTTCATGGCAGCTTACGAAGAGAGCCAAGACGAACCTCGCAATGAAGACGAAGAGGCTGAGTCAAAGGAAAGCAAACTTCCGAATCTAGAAGTCGGACAAAACCTCAATGTAACTGAAGTAAACGCAAAGGGACACCAGACCAGCCCTCCACCTCGATACACGGAGGCAAGCTTGGTAAAGGCTCTCGAAGAAGATGGCATCGGTCGACCTTCAACCTACGCCGCTATTATCTCCAACATTCTGAACAAGGGCTACGTAGTCAAACGCGGTCAAGCTCTCGTCCCGGAGTGGATAGCTTTCACTGTGATCAGATTCTTGGAAGAGAACGTTGCCCGTTTGGTTGACTATGCCTTCACCGCTGCCATGGAAGAGGACCTCGACGAAATCGCTGAGGGAACCATGAATCGTAGCGAATGGCTAAAGGAGTTCTATTTCGGCTCTGACAGTAACCCAGGGCTTCACTCAATTGTTGAAAACATCGGCGACATCGACGCTAAAGCATTGAACTCGCTCGATTTAGGCGACGGCATCACTTTGCGAACTGGTAAGTATGGACCTTACTTGGAAATCTATGTTGAACCAGGTAGCGAGGGTGCCGATGAGAATGGGCGAAGAATTATTAACATTCCGGAGGGACTCGCTCCTGATGAATTGACTTTAGAAAAAGCTCATGAACTTATCGAAGCGCCAATCATCAAAGACCGAATTCTTGGAGTCGATCCTGCAACTGGGTTCAATATTCTTTTCAAGGATGGCCGCTATGGACCATACGTGCTGCTAGATGATCCAGATGCCAAAAAGCCAAAGACTGCCTCACTTTTCAAAACCATGTCACCTGAGTCAATAGATTTAGACACAGCAGTTCGGTTACTCGCACTGCCAAGGGTTGTTGGGCAGGATCCAGAAAGTGGGATAGACATAACAGCACAAAATGGAAAGTTTGGCCCCTACCTTCTCAAAGGCAAAGAGTCCAGATCGCTCCAAAGCGAAGATGCTATCTTTGACATCGATCTAGCGGGAGCGCTGGAACTCTTCGCACAGCCTAAGTATCGCGGCCGTATCACGGCAGCAACTCCACTGAAAGAATTTGGTGAAGATCCTCAGGCAAAGACAAACGTAGTTGCAAAGAGCGGTCAGTTTGGTCTCTATGTCACTGACGGAGCGATAAATGCAACTGTTCCAAAGGATGAACCTCTGGAGGAGTTGACTCCAGAACGCGCTTTCGAGCTTCTTGCGATTAGACGCGAGAAACTGGGACTAGAACCTGGCCAACCTGCACCTAAAACTTCCAAATCTCGTAAGTCGGTGGCGCCAGCTAGAACAGTGAAAAAGGGTTCAACCCGAAAGGCAAAGTAGTTGAGCGGATTGTTTATTTCTTTTGAAGGTATCGACGGGGTTGGTAAATCAACTCAAGCGGATCTTCTCGAGAAGTATTTGTCTGGACTGGGTAAAACAGTACTTCGGACTTTAGAACCGGGTGGCACTGAAGTTGGAGTTGAGATTAGAAAAATTTTGCTGCACCATCGCGGTGAGTTAGCACCTCGCGCAGAAGCGGCACTTTTTGCAGCTGATCGAGCACATCACGTGGCAAGCAAAATAAGACCAGCTCTAGAACGAGGTGAAATAGTAATCACCGATCGCTATTTTGACTCATCGGTTGCCTATCAAGGTGCAGGTAGAGAGCTTTCCATGGAGGAAGTCAGAAACCTCTCACTTTGGGCAGTCGGTGGCCTGCTACCTAATCTCACCGTGCTTCTTGACCTACCGGCGGATGTGGCGAGGGCTCGCAGAAATACCACTGGAACTGAGCCAGACCGGCTAGAGAGTGAAAAAATCGAGTTTTTTGAAAGAGCTAGACAGGCATATCTTTCCTTGGCTGATGCTGAACCTGAACGTTTCCTAGTTGTTGACGCTTCTTTAGATGTGAATCAAATGCAGGAGATTATTAGAGCTCGCATTTCGGGGCTAATCTAACTCTATGGTTACCGCTCCAAAAGTTTTTCGTGATGTCATCTCGCAACCTGAGGCCATCACTGAATTATTGCGTGAGTTAGATAAAGACACCGATGTTCATCACGCTTGGTTGTTTACCGGCCCACCTGGATCGGGAAGAAGTGAACTTGCTTTTGCCTTCGCTTCCGCTCTAGTTTGCAGTGATGGCGGATGCGGTAGCTGTAATGCTTGCCAGATGGTTCAAGTTGGCAATCACCCTGATGTTCAAGTGCTGAATACTGAAAAGGTTCAGATAAGTATTGATGAGGTCAGCGAATTCATTGAGAAATCACTTCAGATGCCAGCTCTTGCTAATCACAGGGTGATGATTATTGAAGATGCCGATCGAATGACTGAGCGTACCAGCAATCTTTTATTGAAATCTCTAGAAGAACCACCTAAGGGAACTATCTGGATGCTCTGCGCTCCCAGTGAGGCAGATTTGTTACCAACTATTAGATCCAGAGTCCGCCGTATCATGCTCAAGGTGCCAAATATTGCCGATGTTGCGAGATTATTGGTGGACAAGTATGACGTTGAGGAGAAGCTTGCTCTGCTATCTGCTTCACAAGCGCAGAGTCACGTTGGTATGGCGAGAAGGCTTGCTACTAATTCGGCTGCCAGAGATAGAAGACGACAGGTTTTGGAATTGGTGCTTTCAATCACTGATGTTCCAACAGCGATTACCGCATCGGAGAAATTACTTAAGTTAGCTGAGAGCGATGGAGCTCAACTAACCGGAGAGCTAGACGAAAAAGAGCGTGCTGAACTCATGCAGCGGCTTGGCATAACCGAAGATTCGAAACTAACGCCTAGTTACCGAGCTCAACTGAGAAGATTGGAAGAGGCGCAAAAGAAAAGAGCTACTCGCTCCAAGAGAGACGGTCTTGATCGAATCTTTGTCGATTTGATGGGTTTCTATCGAGATGTTTTATCTGTCCAGTTGAATTCCGGTCAAGCACTTATCAACCCAGATCTTGCAATGGAGATAAGCGCTCTGGCTAAAGACATCACTCAGGCTCAGGCCATACACATCATTGAAAAAATTGAGCAGGTCCGCTATCGCATGGATCGCAACGTGAAAGATTCGCTACTGATGGATGCGCTATGTGTCACGATGCGCAGAAGGAAAAGGGCATGAGGCGCGTAAATGCTGTGGTTCTCTCATTGAGTCTTGTCGCCGGACTAATCTCGGCTGGATTGCTCGTGAATCAGGGTTTTAGAGAAGTCGGAGTTAATTTCACACCAGATGATGAGTTAGCCGAGCAAATACCTGAGCAGTTAGTGAAGTTTTATACTCAGAAACCAGTTTGGAGTGATTGCCCTGGTTCTAACAGTTCGGCTCGCTGTGGTGAGGTTGAGGTGCCACTGAATTGGGCTAAGCCTGAAGGTAAGACCATCAAGATTGCTTTGGCAATAAATCCTGCGAATGATCCGGAGAATTCGCCCTATCTTTTGATGAATCCAGGAGGGCCCGGCTCCTCTGGAATTGAGTGGATTACCGACTACATCAATAGCCTCGGCACCCAGCGGTTGAGGAATAACTACAACATCGTAGGTTTTGATCCAAGAGGTGTTGGTAAGAGTAATCCGGTGAGCTGTTTAGCAGCTAAGCAACTTGAACAGTATCTTTATGTTCCCTCGCCATACCCATATTTGTCTAAGCAGGATATTGAGGCGACTAAAGACTCGGTAAAGAATTTCGCTCTTGCCTGTCAGAAAAAAACTGGGGAACTCCTAGCTCACGTTGATACGGCCTCAGCAGCCAAAGACATGGATGTCATTCGTGCAGTTTTAGGGCAAAAGGAACTGAACTACCTAGGTTACTCTTACGGCACTCTACTAGGGGCAACTTATGCGGTCTTGTTCCCTAAGAAAGTTGGACGGTTTGTTCTTGACGGGGTGGTTGACCCGACGACCACTGCGGAAGAAGATTCACTGAATCAGTTGCGTGGTTTCACTTCAGCCATGAAAGCCTACCTATCGGACTGCATAAGTAACGTTTCAGATTGCCCATTCAAAGGTTTAACTGTTACAGCGGCTATGAACAAAATCTCTAAAGATTTTCTAGGCGTTTTAGAAAAAGGTCCCATTACAACAAGCATTGAGCGAGATCTAACTCTGCTCTCTGGCTTTACTGGAATTATTTCCGCATTGTATTCCAAAGACTCTTGGCAGTATCTGAACCAGGGCTTCGAAGAGTTCTTCTCAAAAAAGAAGGACGGCAGAATTTTTCTATATCTCGCTGACAGTTACTTTTCGTTTGACCCAGACAAGGGAAGCTTTAGTAGCAACATAAATGAAGCCTTCAAAGCCATAAGTTGTTTGGATGGGCGGGAGGCAGATGATGACGCTTCGATGCAGCAGCAGAATAAGCGTGCTCTAGAAATAGATAAGGTCTTTGGCCGTTATTGGCAATACGGTGGTTTATTCTGCCACGCTTGGCCATATCCAGTTATCCCGCTGCCGGAAGATTATTCAGCTAAAGGTGCCCCCACCATGATGGTGATTGGCACCACAAACGATCCAGCAACCCCATACTCCCAAGCAAAGAACTTTGCAGAGAAAGTACTAGCCGATGCCTATCTCCTAACCTATGAGGGAGAAGGACACACGGCTTACGGATCTTCAAATACCTGCGTTGATAAAGCGGTTGATGATTTCTTTGTAAATGGTTCACTAACTGGGACTAAGAAAACCTGTTAATCGGAAATGCCTAATAATCGGGTCCAGGAATACTTCTCCAAAAAATTTAGAGCACTGCTATCAAATGAACCAACTGGGGTTCCACCTTGGCTGGAGGTTATAGCTAGTGGCGATACCGGTGGACTATATTTACCAACCGATGCTCCTTGGGTGGTGCATCGAGATTTTGGAACTCTGGTTGGTGGGATTAGAGCCCTCTTAGTCCAGGCACTGCACCCAGGTGCAGTTGCCGGTGTGACTGGACACTCAAGGTATGAACAGGATGCTCTGGGGAGATTGGCTGGAACAATTAGGTGGTTGACCGTCACCACATTCGGATCCTTTGAAGCAATAGAGAAGGAGGCCAGCAGAGTTAATCGACTGCACGAGAAGGTGGTTGGTGAATATGAACAGAGTAATCAAAAGCTAAGAAGCTATCGAGCAGCAGATAAGGATCTATTACTGTGGGTGCATGTTGCTTTCACAGAAAGCTTTTTGGTAAGCCATCAGTTGTTTGCTCACCGAGAGATACCCGGTGGCGCAGATGCATATGTCTCGCAATGGTCTAAAGCAGTTACCAGACTTGGCTTGGACAAAGTTCCTATGACTGAGCAAGAGCTAAAAGACTGCATTTCGGGATTTGCTGAGCGAAAAGAACTCAGCGTTACCGATAAGACTCGAGATGTAATCAGATTTATTAGAAAGCCAGGGTTGCCCTGGTGGTCCCAGTTGGTTTATCGCCTCTTATTTTCAGCAGCGGTGGTGAGCTTAAGTCCACTTGAGCGAAAGATGCTCGGTCTTAAACCTCAACCCAGGTGGCTTGTCATTCCCGCGACTAGATTTAGCCTGAGGTTCATTCGCTGGATTATCGGGCCAGATTCACCTATCGAAGATGGTGCTCTGGATCGCCTTCGCCGAGTAGGGATTCTTGAAGCAAACTAGAATTATCTAGCAGGTTTTATAGTGCCACCCTAGCTCAGTCGGTAGAGCAGCTCCCTCGTAAAGAGCAGGTCAGGAGTTCGATTCTCCTGGGTGGCTCCAGTTTCCCCCCAGTTATTTGGCAAGTCAATCCAAAGAGTCTTCTAAGGGGAGTAGCCTAGAGTCAGCAGGCATCTTTCAACGATGAAAGGTAGTCAGGTTGAACGACATCAAAAGTGTCTCGCCGCAGCAGATAGGCCTTGACGATTGGGTTCGTCTAGTAGCCGAACACACTCAACCCGATCGTGTGGTGTGGTGCGATGGCACAGCACAAGAATACAAATCCCTCATTGATCAGATGGTAGCCAAAGGCACCCTGATAAAACTAAATCAAAATAAACGTCCAGATTCCTATCTAGCTCGAACCGACCCGAGTGATGTGGCAAGGGTCGAGGAAAGAACATTCATCTGTTCTAGCGAACAGATTGATGCAGGGCCGACTAACCCTTGGATGGCCCCCGATCAGATGAAGAACCTGATGGCAGAGCTATTTGCTGGTTCGATGCGGGGGCGCACCATGTATGTCATACCGTTTAGCATGGGACCTATCGATTCACCACTAGCTCGATACGGTGTTGAAATCACCGACAGCGTATACGTTGTGGTGAATATGCACATCATGACTCGGGTGCTGCCAGAGGTATTCGAGAGAATCCGAAATGGAAGTAGTTGGGTCGCCACGATTCACTCTGTTGGAGCACCAAACAGTGATGCAATCTGGCCTTGCAATAAAGAAAAGTACATCTCGCATTTTCCTGAAACTCTAGAGGTTTGGTCTTTTGGATCTGGTTACGGCGGTAACGCACTTTTAGGAAAGAAGTGCATGTCGTTGAGAATAGGTTCACACTTAGCTCGAAACGAGGGTTGGCTTGCCGAGCATATGCTGATTATGCGACTGATAAGTCCAGAAGGAAAGAAATATCATCTTTCTGCTGCGTTCCCCTCAGCCTGTGGGAAAACAAACCTTGCCATGCTCAAGCCATCACTACCTGGTTGGGAAGTTCAAACTATAGGAGATGACATCGCTTGGATTTCACCAAACGAGCGTGGTCGACTTAGAGCTATCAACCCAGAAAATGGTTTCTTTGGAGTTGCACCTGGCACCAGTGAAAAAACCAATCCGGTAGCAATGCAGATG
>JBJTHM010000037.1:0-3082 GCA_046094465.1 Rhodoluna sp.
CGAATGCACTCTCATTCCAGCTTGCAATCAACCCAGCACTTGCTGCTTTAGAAAACGTTGCTAATGCCGCAGCACTTGCAGTTCTTGCAACACACGATCTTGAACTACAAGCAGGTGGTGCAGTATTTGATAACACTGCAACCGATTACGCTGCACGAGTTTCTGCAGAACAGTTTGCTTGGAGCTCAGCGCTCTCGGGTGTTTCAGGAACTGCTGGATTGCTCAGTGTTCTTGCTGCATCACCTCGCGCTAAAGCAGATCCAGCAGCAGTTGCGAAGTTGAAGACGCTTGCTTCTCACTCTGGAAAGGTTGAGATCCCAACCATTCTCTTCACGGGTGTCGCAGATCCTGTAACTGTTGCTGGTAACCAGCAATCAGTTGCCGATAAGTATGCTGCATACTGGGCTGGAAAGTGGGCTGCTGCAAAGAAGGCAGGAGAGCGTAAACGTCCTGCTAACAACCAACTCGTTCTCTGGAACTTCCCACCAGAGAAGTACACCAAGTTCACTGCAGCCGGTTCACCAGACACAACTGTTCCAGCCGCAACTGGAACGAATCACTGTAACTTCACCACATCTCAGTACATGGCCATTGCAGATCTTCTTGCGTATGCCGCTGATAATGGAGTGAATATGTCAGGCGGTGCTTTGCTCACCAAGATTCGTAAGGCAAAGAACATGACTTACGATCGTGGTTACTCAGCACCGAAGTTGAAGTTCTACGGAGAATAATTCGCAGATCTTTAATATGAAGTAAATGGAGGGGGCTCGGGTAACCGGGCCCCTTCTTCTTTTTCATCTCGCGTTCATCAAACTTTCGTTTAATCCACAGAAAAGTCGCGGCTACAACTCTTGGAGAATTCTTTTTATCTTGTTACCCTCTTTCATATGGCGACAACCGCGGAACGGCGTCGATTAGCTCGACTTGTTCACCGCTTTGGTTTTGGTCCACGCCCTGGTGAATTTTCAGACCTACTCGGTGAAACATTTGATTTTGCGGCAACTTCTTATTTGTATTCGCCTAATAGTGACTCTTTTGCGAATTCTCAATCCTCGCCAACAGTTCGAGATTTAGGAAGTCGCCCTGCGCCAAATAGCGCAGAGCTTGTTTCTTACGTGACCGAGAAACGGGCACAAGTTACTTCACTTACCATGTGGTGGCTAGATCGAATGGTCTTATCGAGTCATTCGTTGCGCGAGCGAATGACGTGGTTCTGGCATGGACACTGGGCAACATCGATACAAAAAGTCGATGATGCACTTCCCATGTATCGCCAGAATCAAACGCTGCGAAATCTCTCTCTGGAAAATTTTGCCGAAATGTCACGCTCCATGGTTACCGATGGGGCGCTTATTTATTGGCTTGATGGACAGACCAACACCATCAAAGCCCCGAACGAGAATCTCTCACGTGAATTGATGGAACTCTTTACTCTAGGTGTAAATCGTTACACCGAGAGCGATGTTCGAGAGACTGCCAAAGCGCTCACCGGATATCGAGTAAAGATCAGCAGCGGTGATGTAACTTTTCTACCAAATAAGCATTACTCAGGTCCTATCTCTTTTCTTGGAACTACAGGTTCTTTTGATGCCAAATCCCTGAGTGATTTCTTGGTGGCGCGCGATGATTGCGCAACATTTATAACGGAGCGTCTGTGGTATCGATTCATATCGTCGGTGAATCCATTAAGTGATACGCGGTTGAAAGATGCTTTTGGAAATCGAGATATCGCAACTCTGGTACGTGCCTTAGGAACTCATAGCGCCCTTGATGATCCAGCGAATTCAATGGTGAAAAGCCCCATGGACTGGTTTGTATCTGTTTGCAGGGCGCTTTCAATAACTCCGTCGACATTTCCAAACACTGCTTTAATCAGAAATTACTTGAATCTCATGGGGCAGATTCCCTTTATGCCACCCAATGTTGGTGGGTGGCCGGCCGATCAAGCGTGGCTCTCAACTTCAGCTGCGCAATACCGGATTGATTTTGCCTCTGCGCTAATCAAATTCGGGAATATCACACCTATCTCGTCGATCCCTCAAAAGGATCGCATAAGTGAATTAGCGGATTGGTTGGGAGTCGCGGAATGGAGTTCGCGCACAACATTAGCTTTGAGAGGTGCACTCCAAGATCCAGCGCGATTGACTTTATTAGCTATCTGCTCACCCGAATATGTCGTGAGTGCATAAAGGAGAAAAATGGACACAATTACAAGGCGACAATTCCTGAGAGCCACTGGCGCGGGAGCGCTCGGAGCTGCCGCTTCGTCATTGACGATTGAAGATATCGCCAATGCTGCGATAACTCGTCCGCTACCTCTCGGCACACCGATTCTCGTTGTTGTGACTTTATATGGTGGAAACGATGGTCTCAACACTGTTGTACCAGTTAATGACTCACTTTATTCATCACTTCGTCCCGGGCTTGCTTATAAACCCAATGAAGTTTTACCACTTCGTGACGGTCTTTTTCTCAATGGCTCTATGTCGGGTATGCATAACTTGTGGAATAAGAATCAAGTCGCAATTATTCGCGGAGTTGGTTATCCCAACTCAGATCGTTCACACTTTTCGTCGATGGCAATCTGGCAATCTGCTTCACTCACTGCCGCAAAAACTGGCTGGCTTGGTCGATGGGTCGAGACTCAACCTGACGATCCACTTCTTGCAATTGGATTAGGTTCTGTCTTACCTCCATTGTTGGCGGGCAATAAGAGATCCGGTTCAGTTTTGCCACTTGGTGGTTTAAAAGTTCCAACTGGTTCACTTGCGAGTGACTGCATGAAATTAGCGGTTGAGAGTAAAGCCGACAATCTACTTCAATCAATGGCAGCGCGTTCGATGAGAAATCTATTTAGCGTTTCCGACGACATTACACCGATCTTGAAATCTCCTGTGCCGGTTGCATCAGATCTCCCAACCGTGATGGGTGGCAATGCTGGTGGCGACAGTAATTTAACGCAGCAACTTGATATCGTCGCAAAACTTGTAGCGGCTGGTGCACCTACTCGAGTCTGGTCAGTTTCACTCGGCGGTTTTGACACTCATGCAAATGAGAAAGGTGCGCAAGCAATTTTACTTGG
>JBJTHM010000038.1:0-8365 GCA_046094465.1 Rhodoluna sp.
GTTGTTCCATTCATCTTGGTGGTTGGCTTCTTTGCTCAGACGACCATTGACATGAACGCTATCGAGAAGAAGGTTGAAAGCGAATACCGGATCGAAGCAATCGGTAAACAGTGGTCTTGGGATTTCAATTACACGAACAACAACGTGTATGAGACAGGAATTCAGCTTCAGGGCGATGACAAGGAAGCTGATCTTCCAACACTTTACCTACCAGTTGGAAAGACCATCGAGATTGATCTGGTTTCTCGTGATGTAATTCACTCTTTCTGGGTAATCGACTTTCTCTATAAGAAAGATGTCTTCCCAGGCTTTGTAAACAAAATGTATTTCACCCCTCAGGTAGTAGGGGAGTACAAGGGTAAGTGCGCTGAACTTTGTGGAGAGTTCCACTCAATGATGCTTTTCAACGTGAAAGTTGTTCCTCAAGAGGAGTATGACGCCGAAATGGCAAGACTTGCAGCGATTGGTCACATTGGCCAGCTTTCAGCAAACCCAGACGATCCGAACTTCAACAGAAACAACAATCTTCCTGGTGACAACCCAGAGATTAGAGGTTAAGCATGATTACAACAGTGAAAAAATCTAGGGGTCGTATTGTGGTGGACTGGTTAACCACTACAGACCACAAGAAAATCGGTTATCTATACCTAATCACATCGGTTATCTACTTCATGATTGCTGGCGTCATGGCCTTGATCATCAGGGCACAACTGGCAATGCCTAACCTGACTATCGTTGAAACAAAAGAGCAGTACAACCAGCTCTTCACCATGCACGGAACAATCATGCTACTGATGTTTGCAACTCCGCTTTTTGCGGGCTTCGCCAACGTGATCATGCCTCTGCAAATTGGTGCACCAGATGTTGCGTTCCCAAGACTTAATGCAATCGCATACTGGTTCTATTTCTTTGGTTCATTTATCGCAGTAGCGGGCTTCTTCACACCTCAAGGTGCAGCTTCGTTTGGTTGGTTTGCTTATGCCCCGCTTTCTAATACGACATTTTCGCCAGGTATCGGTGGCGATTTGTGGGTTTTCGGCCTTGCTCTTTCAGGGTTTGGAACAATCATGGGTGGAGTTAACTTCATCACAACCATTGTGACAATGCGAGCTCCAGGAATGACACTGTTCCGTATGCCAATCTTCACCTGGAACACTTTGGTGACTTCAATTCTGGTAATCATGTGCTTCCCTCCACTGGCTGCGGCACTGTTTGGACTTGGTGCAGACAGGAGATTCGGAGCTCACCTGTTTGATCCAGCGAACGGTGGTCCAATGCTTTGGCAACACCTGTTCTGGTTCTTCGGTCACCCAGAGGTCTACATCCTCGCCTTACCTTTCTTCGGAATAGTTTCAGAAATATTCCCTGTGTTTAGTCGCAAGCCAATCTTTGGTTACCGCACTCTCGTGTATGCGACCATCGCTATTGCCGCCTTGTCCATGACAGTTTGGGCTCACCACATGTATGTGACAGGTTCAGTGTTGCTACCATTCTTCGCTTTCACCACAATGTTGATTGCAGTTCCAACGGGAGTGAAAATATTTAACTGGATTGGAACAATGTGGCGAGGATCTGTAACCTTCGAATCACCGATGCTCTTTAGCTTAGGATTCTTGACCACTTTCATTTTCGGTGGATTGACTGGAGTTATTTTGGCTTCACCTGCTCTAGATTTCCACTTGAGTGACTCATACTTCGTAGTAGCACACTTCCACTATGTAGTCTTTGGAACAGTGGTCTTTGCCATGTTTGCTGGTTTCTATTTCTGGTGGCCAAAGATGACAGGGAAGATGTTGAACGAACGATTAGCCAAAATTCACTTCTGGACACTGTTTTTTGGCTTCCATTTGACCTTCTTGATCCAGCACTGGCTTGGAGTGATAGGTATGCCTAGAAGATATGCAACCTATCTAACTAGTGACGGTTTCACCGAGTTCAACCTGATTTCAACAGCGGGTTCTATCCTCCTAGGGCTTTCCATGATTCCTTTCCTTTGGAATGTCTGGATTACCTACCGTAAAGGTGTTCGTGTTGAAATGAACGACCCTTGGGGTTATGGAAGATCCCTTGAGTGGGCAACTCCATCACCATTCCCGCGCCACAACTTTACTTCTATCCCACGAATTAGAAGTGAGTCTCCAGCCTTCGACCTAAATCATCCAGAGTATGCGTCTCCTGAAGCGAAAGCTTCAAGCAAGAATTCAGTAAAGGCATAAAGTAAGTGAAAACAAACACCAACATATTCATCCTGCTGACTTTCTTTTACCTAGTGGTGACCGTGGCTTATGGCTATTGGTCCTGGCTAGCTTCGCCTGAGGATAACAGGCAGATTGAGGTTATTGGAACCGCAGCTATAGGGATGCTCGTATTTCTTTCAGGATTTATTGCCTTTTATTTCGGCAAATCCGCAAGAAACTACACCGGACCAGAAGACATGCTGGAAGCTAACATCGAAGATGGCGATGCAGAAATCGGATTCTTCGCACCGTGGTCTTGGTGGCCACTGGCTTTGGGAATTGGATCGGCAGTTTGTTTCACATCTCTTGCAGTTGGCTGGTGGCTATTTGCAATTGGTTTCCCCATCGCACTGATTGCTCTGATTGGTTTCGTGTTTGAGCACTCTAGAGGACAGCACGCACACTAGTTTGGTTCAATTTAAACTAAAGCCCACCATTGCTGGTGGGCTTTAGTTTTAGAAGTTGCTACTTAGAAAGTTCGATTGCTTTCTGGACTTCGTGTTCAATTTCTTCAGCATGGTGCATAGCCTCATCGATTTCAGCCTGAGTTACTGGAGAGATGCGATCTTTGAAGTAGAACTTGGATAGTGCTGCTCGGATTCTTGCCCGCACTGTAATCTTCCCAGCTGCGTTAGGTCTGGCCAGAGTTGGCTGATAGTCCTTGAAATCAACCAGCTTATAAAGCTCAAACTTATCTAGTGGCTCATGAACTTCGATGTATTCGCCATGCGGGAGTCTTACAATTCGACCAGTTTCGCGGCCATGCAAAGCAATCTCTCGATCTTTGCGTTGCAGAGCAAGACAGATTCGCTTTGTGATGATGAATGCCACAATTGGCAAAACTATCAGTGAGATTTGCATCGCAGTTAGAACCTGGTTTAGTGACATTCTGAACTGGGTTGCGATTAGGTCAGTACTTGCCCCTGCCCAGAGTATTGCGTAGAAGGTTACACCTGCTGCACCGATGGCTGTTCTAACTGGTGCGTTTCGAGGACGGTCAAGAACGTGGTGCTCTCTCTTGTCACCGGTAATCCAGTTTTCAATGAAAGGGTAGATTGCAACCAGCGCAAGGAAGATCAAGCTAACTGCCAACGGAATCAGAATGTTCATCGATACGGTGACATCTCCGATCATAAACTCCATACCCGTTGGAGCTAGGCGCAGCGCACCATCTAACCAACCGATGTACCAGTCAGGCTGAGTTCCAGCTGAAACAGGGGAGGGGTCATAGCCTCCATAGTTCCAAATTGGGTTGATTGTGAAGAAACTAGAAATCAACATAATCACGCCGAACACGATGAAGAAGAACCCGCCAGCTTTAGCCACATAAACCGGCATAAGCGGATAACCAACAACATTTGTGTCTTTTCTACCAGCACCGGAGTAGTGGGTGTGCTTGTGAAGAACCAGCATGACTAGGTGAATTGCCAGGAAGACAAGAATCAGTGCTGGAATAAGCATTATGTGAAGACTGTAGAGCCTTCCAACAATCTCAGTTCCTGGGAATTCTCCACCAAAGAGTAGTGAAGATATCCACACGCCAATAAATGGAACACCCTTGATCATTCCATCGATGATTCGGAGCCCATTTCCAGACAGTAGGTCATCTGGCAGTGAATAGCCGGTGAATCCAGCACCCATTCCAAGAATGAACAAGACAAAACCAACTACCCAGTTCATTTCACGTGGTTTACGGAATGCTCCGGTGAAGAAGACGCGAAGCATGTGAAGACCTGCGGCCGCAACAAACAGAAGTGCTGACCAGTGGTGAACCTGTCTCATCAAGAGGCCACCGCGAACTTCAAAGGTTATGTCCAGACTCGAAGCATAAGCAATAGACATGTGAGCTCCCTTAAGGGGAGCGTAGACACCGTCGTAGACAACTTCAGTCATTGATGGCTGGAAGAAAAATGTTAAGAATGTTCCAGACAGCAAAAGCACTAAGAATGAGTAAAGTGCTACTTCACCCAGCATGAAGGACCAGTGGTCAGGGAAAACCTTTCTACCAAACTCTTTTAGGACTCCGGCTACCCCTAGGCGTTCGTCAACGTAGTTAGCAGTCCCAGCTAGAAAGCCGTTCTTTTTTTGCTTTGAAGTTGCGTTACTCACTCTTTACACTCCTATCCCAGAATGACGGACCGACAGGTTCGTTGAAATCACTTTGAGCCCTTAGGTACCCTTCGTCATCCACGTAAATCGGAAGTTGAGGTAGTGGACGAGCGGCTGGACCAAAGATCACCTTGCAGCCATCAACTAAATCAAATGTCGACTGGTGGCATGGACAGAGTAGGTGGTGGGTGTGTTGCTCGTAGAGCGCCACTGGGCAACCAACGTGTGTACATATTTTTGAATACGCAACAATACCTTGGTAAGACCAATTCTTACGCTCAGGTTTTTCAATTAGCTTGTCTGGTTCGACACGAACAAGCAGCACTGCAGCTTTGGCTTTTTCTTCTAGGTAGCCTTCGGTACCAGGCACAAGTCCTTCAGGGACCACGTGATAAACAGAACCGATGGTGACATCCGCTGCCTTGATTGGAGTCCCGAAAGGATCTCTAGCTAACCTTGTTCCAGCTTTCCAAGCGGTGTGCCGAAGTGAGTTACCTGGATTCGGCCCAAGATCACCAAAAATAATAATTCCTGGAAGCGGGAACAAAGCAAGCGCGCCGTAAAGAGTTCTTCTGATTAGTTTTCGTCTAGTAAATCCAGACTCTTGGTTAGCAAGATTAATAACTTCGATTGCCGCAGCCCTCTTGTCCTCAGGAGAGGATATAGGATGGCGATCCTCGGCGACTTCATGATCTGGCATTAAAGTTTTTGCCCAGTGAATTGCACCGATACCAATACCCAAAAGCCCCAGAGTAATTCCAATACCAAGGAACATTGTGTTTTCGCGAACAGTTATTAAGTCTTCATTTATTGGGAAGGCAAAGTATGCCCATAAAGCGAAGGCGCTTCCAAGCATGGAAAGAGCGAACATTACTGCCACCTGCCGAGCAGCATTCTTCTCATGCTTAGGGCTCTTATCTGTCATTCGAACTCGATGTGGTTCAATACCTGGATCTTTTACTGCATCTGAGTTAAGAACAGCTAGCCCAGCGGATTGTTGGGAAAGTTCAACTTCCTTCGACTTATCGCTCAATTTTGTCTTTCTTCTTAATTCGATTTCGCGCCAAGCCATATTGTGATGGCAATAATAATTCCCAATAAGCCAAACCACGCAACGAGGCCTTCAGCAACTGGTCCAAGTCCACCGAGTTCTTCGCCACCTACGGATGCGCTAGTGCGAAGATAAACGAGGTAGGTGATTATGTCATTTTTTTCTTCTGGGCTGATGTTTGCATCGTTGAAAACCGGCATGTTCTGCGGGCCAGTAATCATAGCTTCGTAGATCACCTTAGGCGAGGAGTTATCAAGGCTCGGTGCAAATTTACCTTCTGTCAATGCTCCACCAGCACCGGCTGCGTTGTGACACATTGCACAGTTGATTCTGAAAAGTTCTCCACCTTTGGTTGGGTTTCCATTTGCTTGCAGGTATGCCTCATCCGGAACAGATGGTCCCACTCCTAGGGAAGCGACATAGGCGGCCATCGCACTTATTTCTTCTTCAGTAAACTGCACAGGCTTTACCTGAAGTTGAGGTCCGCTAGCTGCACCAGGCATGCGACCGGTTGAAACTTGGAAGTCAACTGATGCTGCCCCAACACCGATTAGGCTTGGCCCATTAGGAGTTCCTTCGGCATTTTTTCCGTGACAGGATGCACAGTTGGAGAGAAATAATTTCTTACCGTACTCAACTTGATCTGCTGAATAGGTCGTCTGGCGATTTGGGGAAACTGCAGCACTCACGGCCGTGTAACCAGATCCAACGACGATAAGTCCAGCGAACAAGACGACAACTATTGATCTTGGGTTTCTTCGCAAACCGTTTAGTTTTTTCTTCAACTTCTGCATTTCTTTTCTTAGCTCAGGTTCTATTTCAAAACGTAGATGATTAGGAACAAAGCAATCCATACCACGTCAACAAAGTGCCAGTAGTAGGAAACAACGATCGCACTGGTAGCTTCTTTGTGTCCGAAACGCTTGGCAGCAAAAGTCTTTCCAATAACGAACAGGAATGCGATTAGGCCGCCAGTAACGTGCAGAGCGTGGAATCCAGTGGTGATGTAAAAAGAAGATCCGTATGCGTTACTTGAAAGAGAGACACCTTCACTTACCAGCATCGCGTACTCCCAAACTTGTCCAGAGACGAAGATGGCCCCAAGGATGTAGCTGAGAATGAACCACTCGACCATCCCCCACTTCAGTGGAGACTTACCAGTCGCTCTAGGTTGAAGCCTTTCAGCAGCAAAAACACCAAATTGTGCCGTGAAAGACGATGCAACAAGAATCAGGGTGTTAGCCAATGCGAAGGGAAAGTTCAAGATGGCTGTATCGTGAGCCCAGATTTCAGGGGAATTGGCTCGGAGGCTAAAATACATCGCAAATAAGGCAGCGAAGAACATGACTTCGCTCCCAAGCCAGACAATCGTTCCTACCGAAGTTGGATTAGGACGATGAATTTGACCGTGGGTCATTGGGGCTGTCGACATACTGCAATTCTACATCACCGAATTGTTATAAAGTCTCTAATTCGGCTCTGTGGCAAGGATTTTTTGGATTTTGCCAGAGCATTGATTCACTAAACTTGAGCCATGAACGATTCCATGACCTGGTCTCAAATCTTGGGCAAGTTGCTAGCTAGAGAAAACTTGACTCGTAGCGAGGCTGCTTGGGCCATGGGGGAGATGATGTCTGGGAAAGCAACCGATGCCCAAATCGCAGGTTTCCTTTTAGCATTGCGATCAAAAGGTGAAATTCCGGAAGAGATTTCTGGATTTGTTGACGTGATGCTCCAGAACTCAGTCAAGGTTCCAGTTTCAGATACCGCTGTCGATATCGTGGGCACTGGGGGAGACCAGCTTGGGACACTAAATATTTCTTCTATGGCAGCGATTGTTGCCGCTGCGACGGGCTATCCCGTGCTCAAACACGGTTCCAGATCAGCCTCGGGAAAAACTGGTTCATCTGAATTTCTTGAAGCACTTGGTATAAACCTGAGCGTTAGTCCAGAGAGACTGGCTCAGATTTTCGACCAGTTAGGAATTGGATTCTTCTTTGCTCCGCTTTTTCATCCTGCACTGAAAAATGTTGCCCAGGTTAGAAAAGAATTGGGAGTGCCGACCACATTTAATGTGCTGGGGCCGCTGGCAAACCCAGTTCAGCCCATCGCAACCGCACTTGGGGTCGCAAACAAAACTACCTTGCCACTTATAGTCGGAGATTTAGTAAATAGAGGAAGAACAGCGCTGGTATTTAGGGGCGAAGACGGACTAGACGAATTGACAACCACAGGCCCGAGCCAGCTTTACATAATATCAGCCCAAAACGTCCAAGAAGTAACTTTTGAACCCGAATCCCTTGGTATAAAGCGAACCAGCCTGAAAAGCCTGATAGGTGGCAATCCGGAACAGAATGCCCAAATAGCAATGAACGTTTTTTCCGCCACCGAAGGGGAGAGCCCTGTAACGGACATAGTTTGTCTCAATGCAGCAGCAGCCATGACAGCCTTTGATCTAGCTCTAAATCAAGACTTCAGTTTCAAAGCATCTATGACCGAGAACTACCAACGAGTCCACCAAGCCCTCCTGGAGGGCAAGGTCAAACAGAAACTAGATAGTTGGGTGGAGGAGAGTCACAGGTAGCGGCCCTGAGAGCCAGAAAAACATTACTTGACATAATGCTTATTATCGGTTATTTCTGAACCGAGATTCCAAATAGGTTCTGAGCTCATGAGGCCCAACAGGCTCATCTGTTGCTAGCAGGTCCTCAATGTCCCACCAACGGTATTCCAAGACATCACGATGTTCATCCTGCGTGAATCCAGATGTGTCAGGTTCAAATGAATCTGTAACCAGCTCGAAAATAATGTCTTTGTAGGTGTGATAATGCAACCCATCAGCCCAATCCCAGCGGCCCTCAGTTACCAAAATCGGGTCAAAGATTGCCTTTTCAGAGACTTTTAGTCCCGTTTCTTCAAAGAGTTCCCTCAAAGCGGCTATTTTTGGGGTTTCACCTTGATCTATACC
>JBJTHM010000039.1:0-3076 GCA_046094465.1 Rhodoluna sp.
GGTCGCATGTATCGGTAGAGCAGCGTTAGAAGAAGAGTTCTAATGTGCTGTCCATCGACATCAGCATCAGCCATCAAGATGCACTTGTGATATCTAATCTTTGAGATATCTAAATCAGAGCCGATACCAGTTCCGAATGCAGTAATCAGCGCTTGAACTTCACTGTTGCGTTCCGCTCTCTCACGACCAGCCTTTTCAACGTTTAGGACTTTACCCCTCAACGGCAATATCGCCTGGGTCTCCGGATCTCTTCCTCGAACCGCAGAGCCACCTGCCGAGTCACCCTCAACGATGTATAGCTCACTCACCTTTGGATCTCTTGAAGAACAGTCGCGCAGTTTGCCAGGCATGCCAGTGGATTCCAGTAGACCTTTTCTTCTGGTCTGTTCTCGGGCTTTACGTGCCGCGATTCTAGCTTGAGCCGCACGAAGTGCACGACGACAAATTTCTTTTGCTGCGTTAGGGTTTCTGGCAAACCAATCAGCAAGTTTTTCATTAGTAATTTTTTGAACGAAAGTTTTTGCTTCAGTGTTACCAAGTTTTGTTTTTGTTTGACCTTCGAATTGAGGTTCAGAAAGTTTTACAGAGATAACTGCTGTCAGTCCTTCACGAACATCTTCACCAGCAAGATTTTCTTCTTTTTCTTTGAGCAGGCCTTTTTCTCTCGCGTATTTATTTAGTAGCGAAGTGAGTGCGGTTCTGAAACCTTCCTCATGTGTTCCACCTTCATGAGTGTTAATTGTGTTTGCGTATGTGTGAACACCTTCGTTGTATCCATCTGTCCATTGCATTGCAACTTCAACAGACATGTTTTTCTCTTTAGTTTCAGCATCAAAAGAAATAATCTCGTTGTGAATGACTTCGATTTTTTTAGTTGAGTTTAGATACTGCACATAATCTTTAAGACCCTGCTCATACATGTACTTGTCACTGCGATCTGACCTCTCATCAAATAATGAAATGCTCAAACCCTTGTTCAAAAATGCCATTTGCTGAAAACGCGCGCGCAGAGTTTCGTAATCAAAATCAACAGTTTCAAAAATTTCCGCATTCGGTAAAAATTCAATTACCGTTCCAGTGAAATCTGCCGGCTTACCTTTTTTCAGTGGAGCCTGTGGAACACCCGACAGGTATGACTGAGTCCAGATAAAACCATCACGAGCTACGATCACATTCAGTTTTGTTGATAGAGCGTTTACAACTGAGGCACCAACGCCGTGTAACCCTCCCGAAACTGCGTACCCACCGCCACCGAATTTACCTCCGGCATGCAAAACAGTTAGAACCACTTCAACAGCAGGCTTTTTCTCTACAGGGTGCTCATCAACCGGAATACCTCGACCGTCATCTGCGACTTTAACCCAGCAATCCTTGGTTATGACTACATCGATGTTTTTGCAGTAACCAGCTAGGGATTCATCAACAGCGTTATCGACGATTTCATAGACCAAATGGTGCAATCCTCGGGGACCGGTAGAGCCGATATACATTCCAGGACGCTTACGCACCGCCTCTAAACCCTCTAAAACCTGGATATTTGAGGCATCGTAGCCTTTTTTGGGTTCGGACATATTGGGGTACTACTCCTAATTGATCTAGTCGGGCCCTCACGACAGCAGCTTTTTAAGCTGACTTAAATCCGGGGTTGCTGACCCCTCAATTCTACCTTTTTAGACCCTCAAATTAGGTCACAATTGGGGATAAAAATGGCTATTTCTACCTGTGGAAAACCCTCTGAATCCCTTATAAATAAAGAGGAGTTATCAACCGAAGGTATCCCTTGGGCCACGACCCGGAACGGATCTCAAACCGCGCTTAAAGCTTGGTGCCTGAGGGCCCAAAACTCTAATTTCTTTCACATCAAGATCGGGGGTTCGCTCCTTGATTTTGAGCATTATTTCAGAGCTCATAAGCCTAAGTTGAGTCGCCCAAGCGGTACTTTTGCATCGGATAGCCAGCACACCCTTGGAAAAGTCTTCTGGGTAGCTGAATTCTGCAACTCTGTCCCCGACGATTAGTTTCCAGTTGGCAAATAGATCACCCTCAGCAACTTTTCCCTGCCAACCGAATCCTCTAATCAAATCGTCAATTGTGTTGCCCAGATTCTTTGGAGTGCGACCTGAATCAAAGGGTTTTGAATTTTGCCGTTGATTTCGCTCTCTGCGCTTGGACTCCCTGCTCACTTGTCCTGTGAGCGCTCTTTTAACTTTATTGAAGTATTCAATGGCAAGGTCGGGTTGGTCTGTCATTGGATTTCAACCACCTTTCCATCAGAAATCAAAAATCTTGCAGCATCGTCAAAGGTAGCCTGCTTCCCTCTGATCGCATCAGTAATAATAACCTGTTCGTAATTCGAAACCATATCTAGCAATCGGTCCAGTCGATTGTCATCAAGTGATGAAAATACGTCGTCCAAAATCAAGATTGGGTCCCCAGCACGTGCTTCTGCCTTAAGTAATTCTGCCCCGGCTAGCTTCAGGCTAATTGCAAAAGACCAGGCTTCTCCATAACTTATATATCCTTTAGCCGGAAAATCTCCAAGCATAAGTTTCAAATCATCTCGCTGTGGCCCAACTAAGCTCAATCCTCTTTCTAATTCCTTTGATCTAAGCTCCACTAGTTTCTGTCTAAAGCTCTCCGCAATTGATTCTCTATCAACTTCAGCTACCTCACCTAAAGAATCAAAATCGGTTCCCCGGTTGAAAACTGTGCTTAGAACTGAGACTTGAGCGATTCGGTCGTCTTGGGATATTTGTTTATAAATTTTCGCCACATGCGGAGATAACTTCTTAGCTAAATTGATTCTCTCGAAAATAATCTCTGAGCCAAGAGCGAAAAGTGATTCATCCCACACTTCAAGAGTTGAAAAACCAGGTGAGTCTTTCGGTAGGTTTCTTGAAGTCTTTAGCAAACTGTTTCGCTGCTTCAGAACTCGATCATAATCGGCAAACACTCCAGCTAACCTGGGGGTGAATTGAATAAGAAGTTGGTCTATGAATTCTCTTCTATCGGCCGGATCGTCGTGAACTATTCTTGAATCATCTGGGGTGAAAGACACGGTGTTTATATAACCAAT
>JBJTHM010000040.1:0-2630 GCA_046094465.1 Rhodoluna sp.
ATGGGTGACAGTTTTACTTTTATTTCAATGATTGCGATGATCAACGGTTGGTATCACGGAACAAAGGCTTCAAAGCTCCAGCAGTATGTTGCCAGCGCTGGGCAACTAGGACAATTTATTTCCGCCGTTCCATTTTGGGGACTGCTTACCGCAGTGGGCTGGAACCTTGGCTTCACCATCATGTCCATCGTTTCGTTAATAACCGTTGCAATGGTTATCTTCTTCACTGCCGATGACGATCACACAGTCCCCAATCGAACACATAAAGCAGTTTCGATAAAGCAAGCCACAAATCAATTGCTTGAAAACATAAAACATCCTGGCGTCCGCTTGTCGTTCTGGACTCACTTTGTGACTCAACCAACAACTACGTCTATCCAGTTGCTCTGGGCGGTTCCTTTTCTAGTCACGGCACAGGGTCAGTCACATGATTTTGCTGGTCTATTGTTATCGGCAATGGTCTTCTTTGGATTCCTTACTGGACCGCTCGTGGGCAATTTGTGCGCTCGCTACCCAGAAAAACGATCCTGGATTGTCTACATAGTTGTTGGAGCGATAGCGCTCACCTGGCTCTACATCGTTTTGCAACCTGAGCCTCTTCCCGCTTGGCAACTATTCTTTGCTTTCCTAATAATCTCTGTCGGGGGACCCGCTTCAATGATTGCCTTTGATTTCTCCAAAGACATGGTTCCTAAAGCTAAGTTAGGTTCGGCAAACGGTTTTGCGAATGTTGGCGGGTTCCTGGCAACGTTTGTGATGATGTACCTCGTTGGACTGGTTATCGACATAGTTCACGGAAGTTCATCCTCTGAGGAGCGCTATACAGTTCATTCTTTCCAATACGGATTCGCTGCTCAACTGCTAGTAATAGGTGTGGGCGTATTCTTTTTCACTCTAGAAAGGCGCAAATATCGCAAAATGCTCGAGCTAGAACGGGAATAAACGCCTTGAAATTCAAGTAAATAGTCTTACCAAGGCTATTTAGGTGTGGAATGTCCGTTATCTTGACTCGCGATGGCATAATTGAGGTAGACCCTGTCAAGCCACACGATTTGACATGGGTCTTTGTAATGCCTGGAAAAGTAACGGAAATCCCAAGAAAAAGGGGTTGAAAGGTCATATGGCTACCAGTAAAGAAAAGACAGCAGCAGCCAAAGCTGTAAAGAAGTCTTCCGCACCAGTTGCGAAGGCGAAGTCCTTGGCCAAAATCGCGAAGAAGCCAGTTACAAAGCCAGTGGCTAAAGCTGTTGCTAAGCCGGTCGCTAAAGCTGTTGCTAAGCCAGCGGTTAAGAAGACTGTCGCTAAGCCAGTTACAAAGTCAGTTTCAAAGACTGCGACTAAGAGCGTCGCTAAACCTTCTGCAAAGGCATCCACAAAGTCGGCCCCAAAACAGACTGCAGTAAAACCAGTCGCTAAGAAAGCTACGGCAAAGCCAACGGCTCCGAAACCTGCAACTAAGAAAGTTGATAAACAATCGAAGGTGAAGCCAGTCAAGAAGGTTGCTGCCACCAAGGGAAAAGGTGTTGAAGGTTTAGAAATCGGCGACGATGAAGAAGATGATCTGATTGACCCAGAGCAGATTCTTTCGGAGGATGAGGTTGACGTAATCGAGGCAGAGGTTGTTGAGGCTAGCCCAGAACCCGATGAAGACGAAGAAGAGATAGTAGTTCCTGAAGGAGCTTTAATCCTTTCGAACAAGGATGAAGATGACATTCCTGTTCAAACCACGAGTATCACTGGAGCTACAGCTGACCCAGTTAAGGACTATCTGAAACAAATTGGTAAGGTCGCCCTTCTTAATGCGGAACTCGAAGTTGAACTCGCGAAGCGCATCGAAGCTGGTCTATTCGCGGAGGAGAAACTCGCCACTGATAAGAAACTTTCCAGAGACGTTCAGCGGGATCTCAAATGGGTTGTTAAGGACGGACAACGAGCTAAGTCCCACCTGCTAGAAGCGAACCTTCGACTAGTTGTTAGCTTGGCAAAACGCTACACCGGTCGCGGAATGCAATTTTTGGATCTTATCCAAGAGGGAAACCTAGGTTTGATCAGAGCAGTCGAGAAGTTTGACTACACCAAGTGCTATAAGTTCTCTACTTATGCAACCTGGTGGATTAGGCAGGCTATCACCCGAGCTATGGCTGACCAAGCCAGAACAATTCGTATCCCTGTGCACATGGTCGAAGTGATTAACAAACTTTCCAGAGTGCAAAGACAACTGCTACAGGATCTGGGTAGAGAACCGACTCCAGAAGAACTTGCACGTGAATTAGACATGACACCAGAGAAGGTTGTCGAGGTTCAAAAATACGGGCGCGAGCCAATATCTCTATCAACTCCTCTTGGCGAGGATGGCGACAGCGAATTCGGCGACCTTATTGAAGACACGAGTAGTGAGAAGCCCGATGAGATTGCAATCGACCAAGCTAAACGAAACGAGCTACTTCGTGTTCTTGAAGGCATGAACCCGAGAGAAGCGCAGATTATTCGCAGCAGGTATGGTCTAGACGACGGTATTTTGAAGACTTTAGATCAGATTGGTGCCGACATGGGAGTAACTCGTGAACGGATTAGGCAGATCGAAAACAAAGCTATGTCTAAGCTAAGGCCTAGTCTTCCTTGCGGTAGTC
>JBJTHM010000041.1:0-4016 GCA_046094465.1 Rhodoluna sp.
GCCGCCAAGAAGAACAACAAAAACATCCGATCTGCTCAACGTCTCTCTTTTGCGAAAACTCGCGAACAAATTGAGCTTCCTAACCTACTCACCCTGCAGACTGAAAGCTTTAACTGGCTTATCGGTGCACCTGCTTGGCGTGAACTAGTTGGTAAGGAAGCTAAGACCGGTTTGGAAGAAGTTTTCGAAGAGCTATCGCCGATTGAAGACAACCCGAACAATCCATCTGAAGCGAAGATGGGTCTTGAATTCAAGGAACCAACTCTGGATAACCCAGAGCACACTCCAGATGAGTGCAAGATCAAGGGTAAGACTTACGCGAGACCGCTTTACATCAAAGCAGAGTTCACCAACTACAAGACCGGTGAAATTAAATCGCAGACCGTATACATGGGTGAATTCCCAATCATGACTCCCGAAGGTACCTTCGTGGTTAACGGAACTGAGCGTGTAGTTGTTTCACAGTTGGTTAGATCTCCTGGTGTCTACTTCTCTGTGTCAACTAACACCACCGGTAACCTGGATGTTCGTAACAACAAGGCACAGATTATTCCAAGCCGTGGTTCTTACCTAGAATTCCTAACCGAGTGGGTGAAGGATGACCGTAAGTCTGTTTCACGTTTCGGTAAGCCAATCTTGCAGGTGCAGGTTGACAGAAAGACTAAAGTTTCTGCAACCATCTTCCTAAAAGCCCTAGGTATGTCTCGTGAAGAAATTCAAGCAGCGTTTAGCGATGTCAACGATGCAATCAAGACATCTGCAACTGACTGGGAAATCGATATTGATCTAGTCAACAACACCCTTGATTACGATGAGTCTCGCGCATTCACCACACCAGTTATTACTAAAGAAGATGCTCTAAAGGAGCTCTACCGTAAGGTTCGTGGAGAGTCAGGTAACGCTGATGCCGCAGAGAGCTGGCTGAAGAGCGTTTACTTTGATAAGAAGCGTTATAACCTCGCTCGCGTTGGTCGTCACAAGCTAAACCGCAAGCTCGGTATCTCGGTTGATGAGAACACCACGGTGCTAACCAAAGAAGACATCGTTGCAACGATGAAGTATCTTTTGATCTTCGATCTAGCGCTAAAGAACAAGGCTGATATCACTGGTTCACTATCTTTCAAGTTGAGGATGGACAGCCAGAAGGTTGAAGTGAAGATTGCATCCGATGATATCGATGACTTCCAGAACCGTCGTATCCGTTCGGTGGGAGAACTAATCCAGAACCAGGTTCGTATTGGGTTATCCCGTATGGAGCGTGTGGTTCGTGAGCGTATGTCAACTCAAGATGTTGAGGCGATTACCCCACAGACACTTATTAACCTGCGTCCAGTTGTCTCAGCCATCAAGGAATTCTTTGGTGCTAGCCAGCTTTCTCAGTTCATGGATCAGAACAACCCGCTTGCCGGTCTTGCTCACAAGCGCCGCCTCTCGGCTCTAGGCCCTGGTGGTATCGCTCGTGAAAGAGCTCAGATGGAGGTTCGTGACGTTCACCCATCGCACTACGGAAGAATGTGTCCGGTTGAGACTCCGGAAGGTCCAAACATTGGTCTTATCGGATCCCTTACTGCATACGCTCGAATCAATGCTTTCGGTTTTATCGAGACCCCATACAACAAGGTGGTCAACGGTAAGGTTTCGAACAAGATCGAGTATCTAGATGCTGCTGCTGAAGATGGCATGGTTATCGGTGGTGCAGATGTTCCATTGAATACAGACAACACCTTTGCTAACAAAAAGGTATTCGCCAGATTCAAAGGTGACGTAGTTGAGGTTGATAATGACCAGGTTGACTACATCGATGTTTCACCTCGTCAGTTGGCTTCAGTATCTACCTCTTTGATTCCATTCCTAGAGCACGATGACTCAAGCCGTGCACTTATGGGTGCCAACATGCAACGTCAGGCAGTTCCACTGCTACGTTCAGATGCACCACTGGTTGGTACCGGTATGGAGCGCGCTGCTGCGATGGACTCACACGCAGTTGTTATTGCTAGAAACTCAGGTGTTGTTGAAGAAGTCGATGCAGATCACATTGTTATCCGCACAGACGAGAACAAACTGGACAAGTACTTCCTGCGTAAGTTCGAAAGATCAAACCAGGGAACCGCAATCAACCAGACCGCGATTGTTTCGGTTGGACAGAAAATTGTTCAAGGTGAAGCTCTTGCCGATGGTCCAGCAACCGATCAGGGTGAACTTGCTCTGGGTAAGAACCTTTTGGTTGCTTTCATGCCTTGGGAAGGTCACAACTTCGAAGACGCCATCATCATTAGCCAGGCTCTGGTAAAAGATGACACGCTATCTTCGATTCACATTGAAGCTCACGAGGTTGAGGCAAGAGACACCAAGCTGGGTAAGGAAGAAATCACTGCTGACCTGCCTAACGTTTCTCAGTAAGCATTGGCTCAGTTGGATGATCGAGGCATCATTCGTATCGGTGCAGAGGTTAGACCGGGAGATATCTTGGTCGGTAAGGTTACCCCTAAGGGTGAGACTGAACTCTCTGCTGAAGAGCGACTACTTCGTGCAATCTTTAACGAGAAGAGCCGTGAAGTTCGCGACACCTCTCTGAAAGTGCCACACGGTGAAGCTGGAACCATTATTGACGTCAAGGTATTTGATGTTGAGGCTGGAGATGACGAACTTGGTGCAGGTGTGAACCAGCGCGTAGTAGTTCACATCGCACAGAAGCGTAAGATCACCGAGGGTGACAAGTTGGCTGGTCGTCACGGAAACAAGGGTGTTATTTCTAAGATCCTTCCGGTTGAAGACATGCCGTTTATGGAAGATGGAACTCCGGTTGATATCATCTTGAACCCACTTGGTATTCCAGGTCGTATGAACTTCGGACAGGTTCTAGAAACTCACCTTGGTTGGATTGCTAAGCAGGGTTGGCAGATCAAAGATGGCGCAAAGTGGGCTGAGCACCTGTCAGAGGAACTACGTTCAGCAGCTCCAGGAACCAGAGTTGCAACGCCAATCTTTGATGGGGCAAGCAAGGACGACATCATCGGTCTATTGGATTCGACATTGCCCAACCGCGATGGTCAGAAGCTAGTGGATAAGACCGGTAAGGCAAGACTGTTTGACGGTCGTTCTGGTGAGCCATTCCCACTAGCAATCTCAGTTGGTTATATGTATGTCTTGAAGTTGCACCACTTGGTCGATGACAAGATTCACGCTCGTTCCACCGGTCCTTACTCAATGATTACCCAGCAGCCTTTGGGTGGTAAGGCACAGTTCGGTGGTCAAAGATTCGGTGAGATGGAAGTTTGGGCGTTGCAAGCCTACGGTGCAGCACACACCCTGCAGGAACTTCTAACTATCAAATCCGATGACATCACCGGTCGTGTGAAGACCTACGAGGCAATCGTAAAGGGTGAGAACATTCAGGCTCCAGGTATTCCTGAGTCATTCAGAGTGTTGGCTAAAGAAATGCAGTCACTAGCTCTAAACGTAGAGGTGCTTAACTCTGAAGGTGGTGTTGTGACTCTGAAGGATGAAGACTTCGAGCGCGACATGGCTGCCGAGAACATGGAAGGAATCAACCTTTCACGTAACGAGTCCCTATCCAGTGACAACGAACCTACCTGGTCCTAAAGCGAAGAGAGAAATAAGAAGAAGATGACAATGGATATTGAAACTTTTAGCTCGCTGAGAATTGGTCTTGCCACCTCAGATGACATTCGCTCATGGTCAAACGGTGAGGTTAAGAAGCCTGAGACCATCAACTACCGTACCCTCAAGCCTGAGAAGGACGGTCTGTTCTGTGAGAAGATCTTCGGTCCTACCAAGGACTGGGAATGCTCCTGTGGTAAATACAAGAGAGTGCGCTTCAAGGACATCGTCTGTGAGCGCTGTGGTGTTCAGGTAACTAAGTCTTCAGTTCGTCGTGAGCGCATGGGTCACATCGAACTAGCAGCTCCAGTTACCCACATCTGGTATTTCAAGGGTGTGCCCAGCCGTCTAGGTTACCTACTAAACATGGCACCAAAGGATCTAGAAAAGATCAT
>JBJTHM010000042.1:0-2583 GCA_046094465.1 Rhodoluna sp.
GGAGAAGAGTGGTTAGCAACTCCTGGAATCTGGAGCGGCGCGCTCTCGCCTACCTATTCTTATCAGTGGCAACGCTGCTCTGATGAGAAGGGGGCTTCCTGCACCGACATCGCTGGTGCGACGAGTAAGAATTACACAATCCAAGCTGAAGATAAAGGTTTCTACATCCGCGTCAAGAATTGGATACCAGATCAAACTCTTCCTGCCTACAGTGAGATTTTGGCAGTGAAAATCTCAGCGAAACCTGAACTACCAAAAGCCGAGGTGGCACCGACTACGAAACCAACTCCCGCGAAGCGAATTACTATTACCTGCGTGAAAGGAAAAACCACAAAGAAGGTAACTGGCACTACGCCCAAGTGCCCTTCCGGTTTTGAGAAAAAGTAGTAAATTCTGTGCCATGAAGCAGAGGTTCCGCCTAATCTCTCTAGTCTCATTTATATCCGCCTCGCTAACTCTCTCGATGGTGCCAACCCAAGGGGCGATTTGGGCGCCAGATATCAGGCCAACTGGTCCTAATGTTGTCGGAGTCAATATCGTTGACTCATTCTTCAATACTGGTGAGAACGTTTCGACTCTCACGGCTCAGGGAAACCCTCGAATCAACGCCGATGGAACTCCAAATGCCCGTCTCTGTACTGCAATCGGTGTGGATCCATGCAACAAGCCCGATCAAACGTATGTTGCTAATCTCCTTCTACCCGCATGTAAGGCAGTCACCGATCAATGGTGTGTTGAATCACTCAGTGTGCGAAAGAAAGATGAACCAAATTCCAAAGTAGCGACCTTCCTTCGACAGGTAAGTGGGCAGACCGTTCCTAATACTCCTGGCGATGGAATACCAGGTGGCTCCACTATGAGTCTCTGGCGCGCGGAGGGGATGCAGAATTCAGGTGGAGTAGATACTTACGCTGTCTATGTGGTTTTGAAGGCAACTAAATTCCCGGTTGGTGGCCCAATCTTCACCGCATTTACGGCAATGGTCTTGCCCTACTCGCAGAAGAGTGGTTTTCAATACGAACAAGCTGCAACTGATGAAATGATTTTGCCAAACGGAACGATTCGAGTGGGGAGTCGTGGCTCCGCGTCAGAGTGCGCCTGGACTGAAGCTGGTACCTGTGGTCTGATGGAAGATTTTCCGGTCAATACCAGAGCATCTCTCACATTGCGAGTGAGTAATCAACTTACCGGATGGTTGATGGGGCGAATGGCTGATCCCATTATTGATGTACAGCCTTTTGACTCCGAACAAAATAAAATCTCAATTGATGCCGAGCCTGTGAAAGTACCAAAGTTTTATGCAACTACTGATCGCACCACTGCATCACCGACAATTCTTGCCTCTCTGCCTCGTAATTCAGATTTCTCTGGGGTGACCAATAATCTTGCTAATGAACAAGGCGCATTTGCCACTATCGCAAATTGGAAAGATGTGGCCAAAGATACGGCAGCCGGAGTTGTGAGTACGTGGTCAGCAACCACGATAACAAATGGATTTGGTTCGCAATGTTTGGCAGATAGAACCAAGTTACTTGGTGTCGTCACGACAAATGCGATGGTCTACGAGGGGACTGCTCCGCGATTCGAGAATGGAACATTGAATTACCAAGTAGGCGGCATGCACCTCAATCCCGATGGCTCCGTCTTCCAGGGAAGTTATGACCTTGTGATGCGCAAAGCAACCGCACAATGTTTATACGGCTTTACCGATGCGCCAATAACGGCAACTGTAACGGTTGTTGACGCGGGCAAAGAGCAACGAATAGAAACGTCCTCGCTTCAAGAGTTAGGCGTGGGTGCAGATAAATGGCTCAAACTTTCTGCGCGCGGATTTACCTTCTCGAGTCCAACGTTGAAGATCAAACTTAATCAAGATAAACCGGCAGTTGCCGCCCCTTCGCCTGCTCCCTCACAAGCCAGTACTACTCAAAGCGCTGCGGCCACCCCTGCGGTGAAGGCGCCCGCAAAACGAGTTTCGATTACTTGTGTGAAGGGGAAACTCACTCGGAAGGTGTCCGGAGTACCCCCTAAATGCCCTGCTGGGTTCATACGGAAATAGGGGCTTTTTCCTCGGTTTTCTGACTTGGCGCCGCCATCGCTCATAGTGGTTTATACTCTGGCCTTGTCGCAAGAATCGTGCGACAAGGGGCCTTTAGCTCAGTCGGTAGAGCAACGGACTTTTAATCCGTGGGTCGTCGGTTCGATCCCGACAGGGCCCACAAACTATCAGTTAACCCCTACCGATTGGGTAAGCCGCTATCTACTTCGAGGTTGTAGCGCTGTGCCAATTCCTTGTCTACCTCACGTGAGCCCAGCGAAGATGTCCATCCTCCATCGACATAGATACTCTGTCCCGTTACATAAGACGAATTATCTGAAAGCAGAAAATCAACAACGTCTGCGATTTCACTTGGATTTGCAATTCGCTTGAGCGGAGTAGAGCTTTCCAACCAACGACGCCGACCATCTGGATCAGGAGCATCCGTAAAACTTTGAATCATGGCTTCACTCATCACAGCCCCAGGCGCCACCGAGTTAGCTCGAATTCCATAAGGTCCATATACAACAGCAATATTTCGGGTC
>JBJTHM010000043.1:0-7387 GCA_046094465.1 Rhodoluna sp.
GGTTTTAAGCTATTTGACCATTATTGTTTCGTAGCCACGGAGCACAAATGTTGCTCTTCTGACTGGATTTTCGGCTAGTTCTAGCTTCGGAAAGCGCTCTAACAGCATCGGTAGCGAGGCCTGCATTTCTAGGCGGGCAAGTGGGGCACCGAGGCAGAAGTGAATGCCGGCACCAAAGCCTATGTGGTTATTTGGATCTCTGGTCAAATCCATTTCGGTAGCGCTTTCAAAGACGGATTCATCTCTATTGGCTGAGCCGAGCAGTGCCGCAATCTTCTGCCCCGCTTTGATTTCAACTCCACCTATAACTGTGTCTGCAGTTGCCGTTCTTTCAAACAGTTGCAACGGGGCATCGAAACGCAGGAACTCTTCAACTGCGGTTTCCGTGATTGACCGCGGATCTTTTCTTAGGAGTTCCATCTGGTCTTCTCTTTCAAGAGCTGAAACCATTCCGTTACCAAAACCATTAACGCTTGCCTCGTGGCCTGCATTCAGAAGAAGCACGCAGGTTGCAATAAGTTCCCTGGCGTTAAGTTTTTCGCCTGCTTCTTCAACCAGCACAAGTTCCGAGATCAGATCTGTTCCCGGATTAATCTTTCGCTCATTCATTAGTTTTTGACAGTATTCAGCAAACTCATGGGAAGCTTTCCTAGCTTCAGCTTGAGCTTCAGCGCTTGGATTCACCTCATACATCTTTACTATTGACTGTGACCATGGGCGAAGCAAATGCTCATCTTCATCTGGAAAACCTAAAAGCGCCGCAATTACTTTCACCGGTAACGGTTCGGCATAGTCAGCAATCAAATCAAACTTCCCTGTTTGTTTGAGTTCCTGCTCTGCTTTATCTAAAAGAGAAGAAGCGATTCGTTCAATGTCAGGTTTTAGATTTTCAATCCTGCTTCTAGAAAAGGCTTTACCAACTAGAGATCTGAGTCTGGTGTGCTTTGGTGGCTCAGAATCTAGGATGCTATCTGCGTGCAACCAGTTGAACTCTTCCCACATCTCTTCGGGAACCCTTGGTTTGAATATCCTGCCAAGGGTTTTAGTTCTCAAGACTTGATTGGCATGTTCATGCTTGGCAGCCAGAAACATTCCTAGTTCTTCATGCCAGACAGGTTTGCCCGCTTCTCGAAGCAGGGCTAACTGAGGGTATGGATCAACTACAAAATCCGGATCCGTGAAATCAATCATCTACTAGCAGGATACAGCCGAGCCGAAAGGCGCTGCAGTGGAACCAGAATCAAAGAAAGCACAATAAAGAAAGCCGAAATTACACCAATCCAGGTCAGCACTGTGCCAAGCCCGTTGGCTGGATTGATAAACCAGTATGGCCACCAGCCCTGTAAAGTTCCTCGAACTAGTGAGAAGCCCAGCCAAGCCAAAGGATAAATGAGCACCCAGAGGGCTTGGTTGAGCTTGATTCTAAATGTGGTGTTAGACCAGAGCCATTCCAGGCAGATGATGATTGGCATATAGGTATGCATAATCAGGTTTGGCACTTGAGGCCAGTCATAGCCGACATCTCTTGGGTCTGGTGCCTGGTCGGCTAGTAGCAGGTTATAAATCACCCCAACAATAACCATCGAGCAAGCAATGGTTAGGCGAGCGATTGTGAGCCACTTGGTCTCAGCCAGATTTCTCATAGCGCTAACACCTGCGACAAGTAAAACTATTCCGCTGAGGATGCAGGAGGTTATGGTGAAGTAGGAGAAGTATTCTGCTGGTCTAAACACATTGTGAGATAGACGATCAGTTATCTGCCAATAAACCGCATAGAGCAGAGTAACTGCCATGACGATTCGAACCAGACCTAGAAAAGTTTTACTGTTTTTAACCATTCGGTTAGCCTAACCAGTCGAAACAAATAGATAAAGGCATGAATCGGGGCTGATGCGAAAGTGTTATAGATTTTCCACATGCTAAAAGTTTTGATAACTGGTTTCGAACCATTCAATAAAGCAAAGCTAAACCCTAGTGAACAACTGGTATTACGACTAGATAAACATGATGTGAATGGTGCGGAGATTATAACGAAAGTATTACCAGTGGTTTATAGCGAAGCGGCTAGAGAACTTTTGCAATTAATTGATGAACATAAACCAGATGCTGTGATTTGTTTTGGAATGGCAGAAGGTAGGAAAAATATTTCAGTGGAACGCTTTGCAGTAAATCTTGATGATGCTGCTATAGCGGATAACTCGGGAGAAATTCGAGTAAACCAAAAAATACATGAGGCAGGACCAACAGCTTTTGAAAGCACATTACCTATAGAAAAGATTCTCGCTGATCTAAAAAAGAATGATATTCCAGCCAGTCAATCTCTTTCTGCAGGAGCTTTTGTTTGCAATCACATCTTTTATGAACTACAAAATGCGCTGGTAGGTATGGATGTGGTTAGTGGTTTTGTGCATGTGCCACTGATGCATGAACAGCAGGAGGATTTTCCTGGACTGCCAACCATGGATATCCATAACATGGTGAATGCCGCGAGATCGATAGTTTCTAGTCTTGTCACTTCAAACTAAGTTGTGGAATAAGTGCCCAGAGACTTGCGGCGGCATCGATGAATTCCTGCACCAGGGCTGACTGGCTCGGATTCAGGTAACCAAAACTTGCGCAGCCCATAGCGACAAGCGCATAAGCAGGTTTTTGTGGTTCACGGAGAAGCCGGTGTTGCGGAGGTATTCAGCGAGCAAATCCACACAAAGCTTGGTTGGAGTTCAGTTGCCCCCAAAGACGGTCAAACCTGCGACATATAAGGTGAACTACTTCTAGGCTTAACCTGAAAGAGAACGAGCGGAAGAATCCCAAAATGCGAGCTTTGGTAAAAACATCACCAGCAAAAGGGCTGGAGATGATGGAAGTTTCCGAACCTGAGCTTTGGGATAACGGGGTAAAGATTCGAGTGCTGCGCACTGGAATCTGTGGAACGGATCTTCATATAGACAGTTGGGATCACTGGGCCTCCGAAACTGTAAAACCCCCACTAATTCCCGGCCATGAATTTTTTGGTGAGGTAGTTGCCGTTGGCGCTAGAGTTCGAGAAGTTGAAGTTGGTGCTCTAGTTTCGGGTGAAGGCCATATTGTCTGTGGGATTTGCCGCAACTGCAGAGCAGGCCGACTGCAAATGTGTATTCGAACTGAGGGTGTTGGGGTTAATCGCAATGGAGCATTTGCTGAATATATTGTGATTCCCGAGTCTAATGTTTGGGTTCATCCAGATCCGATTGACCCAGACCTGGGGGCAATCTTTGATCCTTTCGGAAATGCCGTGCACACTGCTTCTGCCTTTAGCCTGGTTGGTGAAGATGTTCTGATTTCGGGAGCTGGACCGATAGGGCTCATGTCTATCGCGGTTGCAAGACACAGCGGTGCACGATTTATTGTTGTGACTGACGTAAGTGAACCACGGTTAGAGCTAGCTAAGTCCATGGGTGTGGATATCGCCCTGAATGTTTCAAAGCAGAGAATCTCTGAAGCTCAGCAAATGTTGGGTATGCGTGAAGGTTTCGATATTGGCTTTGAGATGTCTGGTCATAAATCTGCACTTCCAGAGATGATTGACAACATGAATCATGGTGGAAGAGTAGCGCTACTTGGTTTACCGAGTGAGGCAATTGAAATTGATTGGTCAAAAGTGGTCACCCACATGATTACTCTGAAAGGCATCTACGGTAGAGAGATGTTCGAGACCTGGGCTGCGATGAGCTCGATGCTTAAATCAAGTGAAATACTTCGGAACAGAATCGCCTCAGTTATAACTGATAGATTGCCTGCAGCTAGGTGGCGCGAAGGATTTGAAATTGCTAGGGCGGCAACCGGAGGCAAGGTTGTCTTGGATTGGACGCAACTCTAAATGTTTACGGATCTAAAAAAGCAACTACAAGAAAATATCGAAGAACTCAAATCTTCTGGTCTCTATAAAGTTGAGCGAGAGATCGACTCAGCTCAGCAGTCACATATTGAATCTGATAATCGTGAACTTTTGAATTTCTGCGCAAACAACTATCTGGGCTTAGCTAATGATGCGAGGGTGATTGAAGCCGCTAAGGGCATCCTGGAAGATCGCGGTTTTGGAGTTGCCAGTGTTAGGTTCATCTGTGGCACTCAAGATATTCATAAGGATCTTGAGTTGGAGGTTTCTAGATTCCTCGGCACCGATGACACTATTTTGTTCAGTTCTTGCTTTGATGCCAACGGTGGAGTCTTCGAGGCCCTGTTCAATGAGGCAGATGCAATTATCAGCGATGAGCTAAATCACGCCAGCATCATTGATGGCATCAGGCTTTCTAAGGCCGCAAGATTCAGGTATCTAAACCGGGACATGGCTGATCTGGAGCGCTGTTTGCAAGAAGCCAGCTCGGCTAGAAACAGAATCATTGTCACTGATGGAATCTTCAGCATGGATGGCTATCTGGCACCACTTAGAGAAATCTGTGCGTTAGCTAAAAAATACAACGCCATCGTAATGGTTGATGATTCACATGCAGTTGGCCTACTGGGCCAAACCGGGGCTGGAACTCCAGAACTTGCTGGGGTTAGCGACCAGGTGGATATCTACACCGGCACATTCGGTAAAGCATTAGGCGGAGCAGCCGGTGGTTATGTTTCGGGTCGACAAGAAATCATTGAGTATCTGCGACAAAAGGCAAGGCCCTACCTTTTCTCTAACTCACTTGCTCCTGCAATTGTTGCTGGTTCACTCAGCGCAATAAGAATTGCCAATAGTGCTGAAGGTGTGAAGCTTAGAGAGAAATTGCACTCCAATGCGAAACTTTTTAGATCACTGATGAAAGAGGCAGGATTTGAACTTCTAGAAGGTGAGCACCCGATTATTCCAGTGATGTTTGGTGATGCACCGTTGGCAGTTAAGGTAGCGAATGAAATGTTCCGTCTCGGAGTTTACGTCACAGCTTTTAGCTACCCAGTGGTTCCTAAGGGTAAGGCAAGAATTAGGGTGCAGTTATCCGCTGCACATTCTGAATCAGATATCAAATTATGTGCCTCTGCATTTATTGAGGCAAGAAAGATAGCGCAGAGCTAATGGCAGATAAAGTAAAGGGGCCGCAGAGCTACTTTCCTTCTATTGAAGAAAAGTATGGCAAGCCAATATCCTTCTGGATGAAAGAGTTATCTAAACAGAAGGATTTGAAGCACATGGAGTTAGTTGAGTTTCTAAAATCCAAGCACGGTATGGGTCACGGGCACGCAAACGCATTGGTTGCATATTTCAGAGCGAGTAAATAGATGAAGAAAACCAAAAGAATCAAACCTGGCACCTGGGTGATAGTTGGCTTTGTTGCCTTCTTTGCCCTAGTTGGAACTTTGATGACTGTGAATTACATTTCCAGCCTTCCCGTGCAGCGTGAAGCAGCTCTCGGCCTCTACAACGATAAAGATCCAAATCGTAAAGTCAAAGAGCGAACTGAATTAGCACTAAGGCTGGATCTCAAAGATAAGAGCGCAAAGAAATATCCGATTCAACTCGAGGGTCGAGTCGGTGGTGCTTGGCAGATAGTCAAGAAATACACCGCCACCAAACCGGATAACACCGTGGTTTTTAGAGTCCGACCTGCTGTTGTGGGAGACATCATCTATCGAGCGGAAGTTCAAACCCCAAGTGGCATAGTCACCTCGAATGAACTGGTTCTGCACGTAACTAAGTGAAATAGACTTGCCTAATGGCTATGAAAGTAACGGTTATCGGCCTCGGCTACCTTGGTGCGACCCATGCCGTGGCGATGTCCAAGCTAGGACACACGGTAATTGGAATTGAGAAAAATCCAACCAAGTTAGAAAGTTTGAGAGCAGGACGAGCTGGTTTTTTTGAGCCAGGCCTAGACGAAGCGCTAGTTGAAGAGCTCGCCACAGGCAGAATCACTTTTCAAAGTGATCACGATGAAAACAGTGCTGAAGCGGCCATCCACTTTATCTGTGTGGGAACACCACAAACCGAAGGATCCTTGGCTGCCGATACTTCTTATCTTTACTCAGCCATTGAAGATTTAGCCCCGTATCTCAAAGAGCATTCGGTTGTGGTTGGTAAATCAACCGTCCCGGTTGGCACAGCAGAGAAACTAACCAACCGGTTATCGGAACTTGCTGGATTTAGAGCCGAACTGGCTTGGAACCCAGAGTTTCTCAAAGAGGGAACAGCCCTCGCCGATTCACTGAGACCAGATCGATTGGTAATTGGGGTGACAAGCGAAAGGGCAGAGCAGGCTCTTAGAGAGGTATTTGAACCGATGGTTGCCTCAGGTGTTCCGCTGATTGTCACAGATCTTGCAACGGCTGAGTTGGTCAAGGCAGCAGCGAACGCTTTCTTGGCAACCAAGATTAGTTTTATAAATGCCATGGCTGAGATTGCCGAGGTCACCGGTGCTGATGCAACCGAGTTAGCTAGGGCAATTGGTTATGACGAACGCATCGGAAATAAGTTTTTACGCAACGGTGTCGGTTTTGGTGGTGGCTGCCTGCCTAAAGATATCAGAGCACTACTTCATCGAGCAGATGAACTTGGTGTTGGTGAATCCGTTGCATATCTAAAAGAAATTGACAAAATCAATCTGCGTCGCAGAACGAGAGTCATAAACATGCTCAGTGAAGAGCTCGGCAATCTGAGTAATAAAAAGGTGCTGGTTTTAGGAGCAGCATTTAAGCCAGACAGCGATGATGTTCGTGATTCACCAGCATTGGATATCGCTGTGCTTGCCCACCAGGCTGGAGCCGAAGTTGTTATTCACGATCCGGTTTCGCTGCCAGGTGTTGCTAAGAAGCACCCGGAACTAATTACTAAACAAGATTTAGTCGCAGCTTTTGATGATGTTGATGCAGTGGTCTTAGCTACCGAGTGGAAAGAATATACAAAGCTTGACCCACAGAGTATTGCTGACCGAGTTCGAAACCGTCTGATTATTGATGGCAGGAATGTGCTGGATGTGAAATCTTGGCAATCGGCTGGTTTTAGGGTTTTAGCTTTGGGTAAAACTGTTAAAGGCAACTGATGGAAACCATTTCGCATTTCGTAAACGGGAAAATTGTTTCTGCTGGGCTTCGACACGGGGATGTTTATAACCCAGCCATAGGTGAAGTGATTAGAAAAGTTCAGTTTGCTGAACTAGCTGATGCAACCGTGGCCATTGATGCAGCGAAGAGTGCTTTCCCTAACTGGCGTGATACCTCCCTGGCAAAGAGAACACAAATCATGTTTTCTTTTAGAGAGATTCTCAATGCCAGAAAGAGCGAACTTGCAGCAATCATCACCGAAGAGCACGGCAAGACTTTAGCCGATGCACTGGGTGAGGTTACCAGAGGCCTCGAAGTGGTTGAGTTTGCAACTGGTCTAGCCAGTTTCTTGAAGGGAAGCTTCAGCGAACAGGTTTCATCC
>JBJTHM010000044.1:0-4857 GCA_046094465.1 Rhodoluna sp.
GGTGGCTATAGCTATGAGGGCTGTTGAGACTAGGAAATGAAGACCAACTATCCAAGAGTTCAACCCCGTTAGAACACTGATTCCACCGATGACAGCCTGAACTATGATGCCAAGTCCTAGCCAAAGTGAGGTCCAGAATAAACCTTTACGCTGACCTCTGGGTTGCAGTAACACAGCAATAAATGTCAAAAGTGCAATTAGTAGCAGAACGAAGGTAAGTAAGCGGTTTGCAAATTCGATGAAACCATGAATGCCAAGCTCAGGGACGCTAACTAGAGAGCCAGGCTGACATTCCGGCCAGGTAGGGCAGCCAAGGCCCGAACCGGTTAGGCGGACCGCGCCGCCAGTTACAACAATGAGAATCTGACTAATGACGGATAGCCAGGCATATACTTTGATCCTGTTGCGGAACAAGAAATTCACCAAAACTTGCCTCTCGGAACCTCATCTGGGGTTACTAATTCGGTAACAGTTCGATAAACTTAGACTACTCGCGAACCTAGGAAGCAGACTCCAAGTTCCTAGAAATTTCGAATTCACGTCACAAAACCCAGTGTTGGGCTATGTGTTGACCCAGAAAGAGGTTGGATTTGTCGGACTCTAAAGTAACTCCACCAGACCTAGAAGGCTTAGGAGTATACGAGTTTGGTTGGTCAGATAAAGACGATGCGGGTGCCAGTGCCAAGCGAGGTATCAGCGAAGAAGTCGTCTCAGACATCTCTGCAAAGAAATCTGAGCCAGACTGGATGCTTGAAATGCGCCTTAAAGGGTATTCCTACTTTCAGCGCAAACCCATGCCAAGTTGGGGATCTGACCTCTCCGGCATTGATTTTGACAACATAAAGTACTTCGTACGTTCCACCGAGCGTCAAGCAAGCTCATGGGAGGAACTTCCTGAGGACATCAAAAACACCTATGAAAAATTAGGTATTCCTGAGGCTGAACGACAGAGGTTAGTAGCCGGTGTTGCTGCTCAATACGAATCTGAAGTGGTCTACCACCAAATCAACCAGGAGCTAGCACGACAGGGAGTCATCTTCCTCGATACGGATACTGCTCTCAAAGAGCACCCCGAGATATTCCAGGAGTACTTCGGAACAGTTATTCCGGCGGGGGATAACAAGTTCGCTGCTCTCAATACAGCAGTTTGGTCTGGAGGATCATTCGTTTATGTGCCTAAAGGAGTGCACGTAGAGATCCCGCTACAGGCATATTTCCGCATAAACACTGAAAACATGGGGCAATTTGAAAGAACTCTGATCATCGCTGACGAGGGATCATACGTTCACTACATCGAGGGCTGCACCGCACCGATTTATCAGAGCGACTCTTTGCATTCAGCAGTGGTTGAAATCATTGTGAAGAAAAATGCACGTGTTCGTTACACAACCATCCAGAACTGGTCGAACAACGTTTACAACCTAGTTACAAAAAGAGCTATCGCACATGAAGGTGCCACTATGGAATGGATTGATGGAAACATCGGTTCAAAGGTCACCATGAAATACCCTGCTGTGATACTTGCTGGAGAGCATGCAAGGGGCGAGACACTCTCAGTCGCTTTTGCCGGAGAAGGGCAGCACCAGGATGCAGGGGCCAAGATGATCCACCTTGCTCCTTACACAAGCTCTTCCATTGTTTCCAAGTCGATTGCACGCGGTGGTGGAAGAACCAGTTACCGCGGTGAAATCAGAGTAAACCCAGGAGCCCACCACTCAGCCAACACTGTTCGATGTGATGCACTATTGATTGACACCATCTCGAGAAGTGATACTTATCCAGCTGTAGATGTGCGCGAAGACGACGTTTCGATGGGGCACGAAGCGACAGTTTCTCGGGTTAGTGACGAGCAACTGTTCTATCTCCAGTCGAGAGGTCTTGCTGAAGATGAGGCCATGGCGATGATTGTGCGTGGCTTTATTGAACCGATTTCCAAAGAACTTCCGATGGAATACGCGCTGGAACTAAACAAATTGATTGAGTTGCAGATGGAAGGGGCCGTGGGTTAATGACTCAGCACGGACTCAGCGAACACAGTCACGGTTCTTTCGTGCCTCTTCAGATTAGGAGCGAACGTCAGAAATCTAAATCAGTTTCTGATTTTGCACCAATCGATGCTCGTCAAGACCTGTGGCGTTATCTCTCAGTTGAGCAACTCAAAGGCCTGGATGCCGACGTTCTTGGTGAATTTGGCGATAGACAAGTTTCGTACAATTCCGTTTCTGGTGTTTCTATCAGCTGGATTGACAGTACAGATGAGCGGGTTGGTTCAGTGGGAATTCCTGAAGATAGAGTTGCGGCAGCTTCGTACACAAATGCCAGTAGAACTCTACTTATCGAAATAAATGATGACGTTACAGAACCAATCAGGGTTGAGATTTGTAGCGAGTCATTGGAAGCAAGTGCCCTTCACGTATTTATCGCATCGAAAAAACACAGTAGCGCCACGTTAATCCTCAATTACAGCGGCGCGGGTGTTCTCGGCGAGAACCTCGAGATAGCCCTAGAAGATGAAGCCAGATTGAATCTGGTTACTTTACAAAACTGGGAAGCAGATTCAGTTCATGTTTCCGCACATTTTGCATCGCTGGGCCGCAACTCCTGGCTAAAGCACACTGTTGCAAGCTTTGGTGGTGCCCTGGTTAGAGTGACACCAGTCGTTTCATTCACCGCACCTGGCGCAGAAGTTGAGATGAACGGAGTTTATTTCGCTAACTCCGGTCAACACATTGAGATGAGACCTTTCGTCGATCACGCTGCTCCCAACTGCAAATCAAGAGTGACCTATAAGGGGGCCCTTTCTGGAGAAAAGGCGCACACAGTTTGGATAGGTGACGTACTAATTCGTGTTGCGGCAGAAGGAACTGACACCTACGAATTGAATAGGAATCTATTACTTACCGATGGAGCGAGAGCTGATTCTGTTCCTAACCTTGAAATTGAAACAGGTGAAATTCTAGGAGCAGGTCACGCAAGTGCTTCGGGAAGATTTGACGACGAACAGCTGTTCTATTTACAGGCAAGAGGAATTGAACCTCTAGAGGCTAAACGTTTGGTTGTGATGGGCTTTCTACTAGACATACTCCAGAGAACTGGAGTTCCAGAGATTGCAGAGAGCTTGACTGGAGTTCTTGAAGAAAAGTTAGGGCGGGACTAGAAATGGCTATTCGTATTTGCAATGTGACTGATATCAAACCAGGCAGGGCTATCCGAGTAAAAATTGGGGATCACGCTTTTGCGATTGTGCATTCACCCGACGGTTCATTTCACGCTCTCGATGACAAGTGTTCTCACGGTGAGGTGTCGCTCAGTGAAGGCTTCGTTGACAATGAAACAATCGAATGCTGGGCGCACGGAGCTAAATTTTCACTCACCACAGGTTCACCGCTTTCATTGCCAGCTTATGAACCAGTTTCTGTTTACGAAGTGTTAGTTGAAAATGGGGAAGTATTCCTCGAGTATGAAGCGAATGAATAAAGCGAGAATGGAAAATCAAGTGTCAAAACTAGAAATAATCGACCTTTGCGTGAGCGTTGAAACAGATCAGGGCACCAAGGAAATCCTAAAGGGCGTCGATCTGACCGTGAATAGCGGTGAGATTCATGCAATCATGGGCCCTAATGGTTCAGGTAAATCCACCCTCGCATATTCAATAGCGGGACACCCTAAATACACAGTTACTCGTGGTCAAATACTTCTTGATGGGCAAGATGTACTTGAAATGAGCGTGGATGAGAGAGCCAGAGCTGGGCTCTTTTTAGCCATGCAATACCCAGTTGAGATTCCTGGAGTGTCGGTTTCTAACTTCCTGAGAACAGCAAAGACTGCTATTGACGGTGAAGCCCCAGCGCTTAGGAATTGGATCAAAGATGTTCGCTCGGCAATGGAAGATTTGCGTATGGACCCTAACTTCTCCGAGAGAAACGTAAACGAGGGTTTCTCTGGAGGAGAGAAAAAGCGTCACGAGATTCTTCAGATGGAACTTCTCAAACCAAAATTCGCTGTATTGGATGAAACAGACTCAGGCTTGGATGTGGACGCTCTTAAAGTTGTTTCCGAAGGAGTTAACCGAGTCCACTCAGCCAACCAAATGGGAATTGTTTTGATCACGCACTACACCCGAATCTTGAAATACATCAAGCCTGATTACGTTCACGTGTGTGTTGTCGGTCGCGTTGCTGTAGAGGGTGGCCCTGAACTCGCTGAGGGCTTAGAGGCTGAAGGTTACGACCGGTACGTGAAGGCAAACTAGTTTGACTGAGCAAGAACTGCCCGCCGAAAAGTATGATGCCTGCCTTGAGGCACTAAAGTAGGTAATCGACCCTGAAATCGGCGTAAACATAGTTGATTTAGGCCTCATCTATGATTTGAAACAAGCTGAGGACGGTAGCCTACTTATTCACATGACATTGACTTCAGCTGGCTGCCCTCTAACCGATGTGATTGAAGAACAGACAGCTATGGCTCTAGAGAACGTCGTCGAGGCTTTCAGAATCAACTGGGTTTGGATGCCACCGTGGGGGCCAGAGCGTATAACGGACGATGGCAAAGAACAAATGCGCGCAATCGGTTTTGCTATTTAGTTTGCTTTAGTTTTTGAACCAGAACCCAAAGAGCAGGAAGCGACGTTCCCGCAATCACAGCCTTTAGTGCATCCCAAACCAAATAGGGAAGCATGAATGTAGCGGCTTGAAACAAATTAGATTCAAAGGCAATCATGGCTAGCACAGGAATACCTAAGGCATAAATCAAAAGTGAACCGAAAGTAAAGTTCAAAAACATCTTGAATGGATTTTTTGACCAGTTTCGTTCTGCAAGGTAGCCAGTGAGAGCAGCAGCAAAAATAAATCCGAGAAT